>NZ_JBXWSB010000116.1:0-13954 GCF_059613205.1 Ruegeria sp. BHSB064 | reverse complement strand
GCTCGGAAGAGCGGTTGTTGACCGCGTCATTCCTGGACGAAGGCCCCACGTGGTCACCAAATGGCCGCGTTATCATGTTCACGCGCGAAACGCAGGGGGCCAGCGGGCGGGCCTCGCTATATTCAGTGGATATATCGGGCCGCAACCTGCGCCCGGTACGCACTCCGGATGGTGGCAGCGACCCGTCATGGGGCCCATTGCAGAATTGATCGCAGCAAAGTTCACAACGAATCGCGCCTGTGGTAGACAGGCGGCAATAATCAAAACACGAGGCACTTGAAATGAACGTATTGAGCAAAGTTCTGGCGCTGGGCGCGCTGAGTGTGATTGCCGCCTGTACAAATAACGACCCCTCCGCATTGGGGGGCGGTGGCGCAGGAGGCACTGGCGCTATCGTGCCGGGCTCGCCCAGCGACCCGCGTTCGCCAGCGTATTTCCAGCAGACGGTTGGTGACCGTGTCCTTTTTGCTGTCGATCAGTCGACACTTACACCGCAGGCACAAACCGTGCTGCAAGGGCAGGCAGAGTGGCTGTTGGCCAACCCAGATTTTGTCGCCACGATAGAAGGGCACGCGGATGAGCAGGGGACGCGGGAATACAACCTTGCACTGGGTGCGCGCCGGGCTAACGCTGCGCGTGAATATCTGATTTCCCGCGGGGTGGCAGGCAACCGTCTTAAAACAGTCAGCTACGGTAAGGAACGCCCGATCGAGATTTGCAGCACCGAGGAATGCTATTCCAAAAACCGCCGCGCGGTAACGGTGCTGACCGGGTCAACTCTGGGGTAAGACGATGCGTATTGCAGGATGGGTTTTGGCAGCTGTCATGGCAACGGCGGGTGTGGCACAGGCACAGGATCAGCAGACCCTGGCTGATATTCGTCAGGAGCTGACGGTGCTGCATGTCGAGATACAGCGCCTGAAGCGCGAGTTTTCTACCACAGGATCACCTGCGCCCAACCTGTCCGGCAGTTCGGTGCTGGAACGTGTCGACGCGATTGAAGCAGAGCTGCAGCGTCTGACGCGCCAGACCGAGCAATTGAACCAACGGGTCCAGAATATTGTCACCGACGGCACAAACCGCATTGGTGATCTGGAGTTTCGGTTGGTCGAACTGGAGGGCGGAGACCTGTCCGCGCTTGAGGAAACCTCGACACTGGGCGGTGACACTGTGTCAGAAACAGGCCCGGTGAACGTCACAACGCCACCTGCAACAGACCAAACTGAACTGGCCGTGGGCGAGCGCGCGGATTTCGATACGGCGTCGCAAGCTTTGGCCGATGGGGATTTCCAGACCGCTGCCGCCATGTTTGCGCAGTTCGAGGCAAACTATCCCGGCAGCCCTCTGGCCCCTGAAGCGAACCTTAAACGAGGCCACGCCCTTGAAGGGCTGGGCGACACCCGCGAAGCGGCCCGTGCCTTTTTGGCCAGCTTCACCGGCGATTCCGAAGGCGCTTTTGCCCCCGAGGCGCTGTATGAGCTGGGCGCGGCATTAGGCCGATTGGGGCAAACCGATCAGGCCTGTATCACACTGAATGAGGTTGGGGTGCGGTTCCCCTCTGCCCCTGCGTTGTCGAACGCCACGCAAGAGATGACCGCGCTGGGGTGTTCTTGAGCGCTCAGCCAGACAGCCTGATTACCGACTTTCGGAATCGGTTGCCGGACAATTTGCCCAGCAAACTGGGGATCGCAGTGTCAGGTGGCGGGGATTCCGTTGCCTTGATGCATCTGTTGCACGCAGTTGCGCAAACCGAGGCGGTCACTCTTTACGCAGTCACAGTTGATCATGGTTTGCGCCCGGAGGCCGCGCAGGAGGCAGAGGCCGTTGCCCGCATGGCGGCATCTCTTGGAGTGCAGCACGACATTTTGAGGTGGTCCGGTTGGGACGGTACAGGCAATCTTCAGGATCAAGCGCGCCAAGCGCGGTATAGTCTGATGATAAACTGGGCGAAGGCCCGTAATATCGGTGCAATTGCCTTGGGGCATACCGCAGACGATCAGGCCGAAACTTTGCTAATGCGGTTGGGGCGATCCTCTGGCGTAACGGGTCTGTCAGGTATGTCATCTGTGCGGCAAAGGGATGGGGTAACGTTGCTGCGCCCAATGCTGGGTTTTACGCGCAGCAGACTGCGTTCCTATCTGACCGAGATTGGCGCCAGTTGGGTCGAAGATCCATCGAATCAGGACACCCGTTTTGACCGGATCAAAGCCCGCGATGCCGTGCAAAGCCTTGCGCCTTTAGGAATCGATGCGCTGTCTTTATCTCGTGTGGCGGAAAATTTGGCGCAGGCGCACAAGGCATTGGGGGTGTTTGCGCAGGAATCCGCGCGGAAAGTGGCGCAGGTTGACCACAGCGATGTGAGGGTGGACCAGGCCGGCTTTGCAGCGCTGCCGAGGGAAATCCAAAGGCGCGTGTTGTTGGGATCACTTCAATGGATTGTGGGGCGGGGCTATCCCCCGCGTCAGTCGGCTTTGGAGCAGGCGATGGATGCGATAATTCACGGTCAAGCCGGGTCCATTGCCGGATGTCTGCTGGTGCCAAAAGGCGCGAGTGTTTGGATTTGCAGGGAATTTAAGGCCGTAGAGGGCCAAATTGCCGCATCTGGCGCTGTCTGGGATAGCAAATGGGTGTTGACCGGGCCGGAAATCTCAGGCGTGGAAATCCGGGCGTTGGGCGAAAAAGGGTTGCAGCAGGTTCCGGATTGGCGGGCAAACGGGCGCCCCAGGCTTGCTTTGGCCGCCACGCCTGCCGTTTGGGCGGGGGAAACGGTGCTTGCGGCACCGCTTGCGGGACTTGCCAATGGATGGCTGGCTGATCCGGTGTCGGATTGGCCCGCGTTTGACGCATCTTTTTTATCGCATTGAACATAGAACAATCCTCTCTATTTTAAGAGACAACTTGGCAGTTCCTCGCCTGCCGAAACTTTTGGGAGATTTTCCTTGGGCAACGCTCGCAATATCGCGTTTTGGGTCGTTCTGTTCCTGCTTATTCTGGCACTGTTCAATCTGTTCAGTGGACCGGGCGGAACGCTTCAGAGCAATGAGAGAACATATTCCGACTTTGTCGGTGCCGTCCAAAGCGGTGAAGTCAAAAACGTGACGCTGGATGGCGAGCAGATTCGCTATACCACCGAAAGCGGTGCGACCTATGTCACGATCAAGCCCGGCGATGCCGAGGTCACAAAGCTGCTGATCGATGAGAACATTCCGGTTCAAGCGGTCAAACAGCAGCAGTCGGGTTTCCAGTCTTTCCTGATCACGCTTCTGCCGTTCCTGCTGCTGATCGGTGTTTGGGTTTACTTCATGAACCGGATGCAGGGCGGCGGTAAAGGCGGCGCGATGGGCTTTGGCAAGTCCAAGGCCAAGATGCTGACCGAAAAGCATGGCCGTGTGACCTTTGATGACGTGGCCGGTATCGACGAAGCCAAGGAAGAGTTGGAAGAGATCGTTGAATTCCTGCGCAACCCGCAGAAGTTCAGCCGCCTTGGCGGCAAAATCCCAAAAGGCGCGCTGTTGGTTGGCCCTCCGGGTACCGGTAAAACACTGTTGGCCCGCGCGATTGCGGGTGAGGCGGGTGTTCCGTTCTTCACCATCTCGGGCTCGGACTTTGTTGAGATGTTCGTGGGTGTAGGTGCCAGCCGTGTCCGTGACATGTTCGAACAGGCCAAGAAGAACGCACCTTGTATCGTGTTTATCGATGAGATTGACGCCGTAGGTCGCCATCGTGGCGCCGGTTACGGCGGCGGTAACGATGAACGCGAACAAACGCTCAACCAGTTGCTGGTTGAGATGGACGGGTTTGAGGCCAATGAAGGTGTTATCATTCTGGCGGCCACCAACCGTAAGGACGTTCTGGACCCTGCGCTGCTGCGTCCGGGCCGTTTTGACCGTAACGTGACCGTCGGCAACCCCGACATCAAAGGGCGCGAGAAGATTTTGGGCGTGCACGCGCGCAAGACACCTCTTGGCCCCGATGTTGATCTGCGCATCATCGCGCGGGGTACTCCGGGCTTCTCGGGCGCTGATTTGGCGAACCTTGTGAACGAAGCTGCGTTGATGGCCGCCCGGGTGGGCCGTCGCTTTGTCACCATGGAAGATTTCGAGAACGCCAAAGACAAAGTGATGATGGGGGCCGAGCGCCGCTCGATGGTGCTGACCCAGGACCAGAAGGAAAAGACCGCCTATCACGAGGCCGGTCATGCCGTTGTTGGTCTGGAACTGCCGCTGTGCGACCCGGTCTACAAGGCGACGATCATTCCGCGCGGCGGTGCGCTGGGTATGGTTGTCTCTCTGCCGGAAATGGACCGCCTGAACTATCACCGCGATGAGTGCGAGCAGAAGCTGGCGATGACCATGGCTGGTAAAGCCGCTGAGGTCATTAAATACGGTGAAGACCACGTCTCGAACGGTCCCGCCGGTGACATCATGCAAGCCAGCCAGTTGGCCCGCGCGATGGTGATGCGCTGGGGTATGTCTGACAAGGTCGGCAATATTGACTATGCCGAGGCGCATGAGGGCTATCAGGGCAACACTGCCGGGTTCTCGGTGTCCGCGCATACCAAAGAGCTGATCGAGGAAGAGGTGAAGCGCCTGATCCAGCAAGGCTATGAGCGCGCTCATAAGATCCTGACGGACAAGAACGAAGAATGGGAGCGTTTGGCCCAAGGTCTGCTGGAATACGAAACCCTGACCGGCGACGAGATCAAGCGCGTAATGAATGGTGAATCGCCAACCGAAGGCGATGATGAAGGTGACAAGCCGGACGAAGGCAACGCACCCAGCGTTACGGCCATTCCCAAGACCAAGGCAAAGAAATCCCCGCCTGAGGGTGGGATGGAGCCTGAACCCACTGCATAAACACCAAAGACCCGGGCCAAGGCTCGGGTCTTTTTTCTTTTCTTCAGGTCGATGCCGGGCAATATGCGCCCGTAAGCGCCAAGGAAAAGGGAAACCAACATGCCGTTTTTGCGGGAAACTGAATACGCAGCCGAAGTGGTTTGGCTCGGCTATGTCCCCGCGGGGCAATCGCTGCGCGCCGAAGCGGTCCAGGCGCTGGACCTGGGCTTCGATGGCGTGAAGGGTGAACGGCACGCAGGCGTCAACCGCGCGTCCTGTGTGCGGGTCAGGAACCTCTATTCCCAAGGCACGGAGATTCGCAACGTCCGTCAATTGTCGGTGCTTTCCGTGGAAGAGCTTGAACAGATTGCACTTGAGATGAGTCTCGAAACGCTCGACCCATCGTACCTTGGCGCGTCGATCGTACTGAAAGGTATTCCCGATTTCTCGCACGTTCCCCCGTCTTCGCGGCTACAGGCTGGGGGCGGTTTGACGATAACTGTAGACATGGAGAACGCGCCCTGCGTTTTACCGGGGCGCGAGATCGAGGCGGATCAGCCCGGGCATGGTGCCGCGTTCAAACCGGCGGCGGTGGGACGGCGCGGCATAACCGGGTGGGTAGAACGCCCGGGGCGGGTTGAGCTTGGCGATCGTTTGGCATTGTTTGTTCCGGATCAACCCAACTGGGCGCCATAAACGGGTCAGGTTTCCGATTAGAAACCCACGAAATGACCTTACGACGCTTCGCGACACCAGAATGTCGGAATCCATGGCTATTGAGATTGTACACAAGGGTATGGAATGCGCAGCGCCGACGCTTTGCGTCGGCTTTGCACGGTATTCAATTAAGGACCCCGGCCAATGAGCTACAAATCCGATATCGAAATCGCTCGTGAAGCGAACAAAAAGCCGATTCAGGAAATCGGTGCCAAAATTGGCATCGACTCTGCGGATCTGCTGCCCTACGGCCACGATAAAGCCAAGGTCAGCCAGGACTTCATCAACTCGGTTCAGGACCGCGAAGACGGCAAACTGATTCTGGTGACGGCGATCAACCCGACACCGGCGGGTGAAGGCAAAACCACCACGACCGTTGGTCTGGGTGACGGCCTGAACCGCATCGGCAAGAACGCGATGATCTGTATCCGCGAAGCCTCGCTCGGCCCGAACTTCGGCATGAAGGGTGGCGCTGCAGGTGGCGGTTATGCGCAGGTTGTTCCGATGGAGGAAATGAACCTGCACTTTACCGGCGACTTCCACGCCATCACCTCAGCACACTCGCTGCTGTCCGCGATGATCGACAACCACATCTACTGGGGTAACGAAGCCGAAATCGACACCCGCCGTGTTGCATGGCGTCGTGTGGTCGACATGAACGACCGTGCCCTGCGTCAGATCACCGCCAGCCTGGGTGGTGTGTCGAACGGCTTCCCGCGGGAAGCAGGCTTTGACATTACTGTTGCGTCCGAAGTTATGGCGATCCTGTGCCTCGCAAACGACCTGAAGGACCTGGAAAAGCGTCTGGGCGACATCATCGTTGCGTACCGCCGCGACAAGACACCGGTCTACTGCCGCGACATCAAGGCCGAAGGCGCAATGACCGTTCTGCTGAAGGACGCGATGCAGCCGAACCTGGTGCAGACGCTGGAAAACAACCCGGCCTTTGTCCATGGTGGCCCGTTCGCGAACATCGCGCATGGCTGTAACTCGGTCATCGCGACCAAGACCGCGCTGAAAGTTGCTGACTACGTCGTGACCGAAGCAGGTTTTGGCGCTGATCTGGGTGCCGAGAAGTTCATGAACATCAAATGCCGCAAGGCGGGCATCGCTCCGTCGGCCGTTGTTCTGGTTGCCACTGTACGCGCGATGAAAATGAACGGTGGCGTGGCCAAGGCTGACCTGGGTGCTGAAAACGTCGAAGCCGTTCAGTCGGGCTGTGCCAACTTGGGCCGTCACATCGAGAACGTGAAATCCTTTGGTGTTCCGGTCGTGGTTGCGATCAACCACTTCGTCACCGACACCGATGCCGAAGTCGAAGCCGTCAAGAACTACTGTGCCGATCACGGTGTCGAAGCGGTTCTGTCGCGTCACTGGGAACTGGGCTCGGAAGGGTCTGCACCGCTGGCCGAAAAAGTTGTCGAAATCGTCGAAGGTGGCACCGCGAACTTCGCACCGATTTACCCCGACGACATGCCGCTGTTCGAGAAGATCGAAACCATCGCCAAGCGCATCTATCGCGCGGACGAGGTTCTGGCCGACAACAAGATCCGCAACCAACTGCGCGAGTGGGAAGAAGCCGGTTACGGCAACCTGCCGGTCTGCATGGCGAAAACCCAGTACTCGTTCTCGACCGACCCGACCCTGCGCGGCGCGCCGACCGGTCACTCGGTTCCGGTGCGTGAGGTTCGCCTGAGCGCAGGTGCCGGCTTCATCGTGGTTGTCTGTGGTGAGATCATGACCATGCCCGGTCTGCCCCGCAAACCGGCTGCCGAAACCATCTGCCTTAACGACGCAGGTGAGATCGAGGGCTTGTTCTAAGCCGCATTTTGAACCATCTCGTGGTCCGGGGACTTCCCCGGGCCATGAGGAGACCGCGATGCCCACTCTGACACCGCCGCAAGACTGTAACTCGATGCAGGAATTGCGCGTTCAGATCGACAGGCTGGACCGCCAACTGATCGAAATGCTGGTGAAACGCGCCAGTTACATCGACCGAGCGTCCCAGCTGAAACCCGGCGAGGGGCTGCCCGCCCGAATCCCGGACCGTGTCGAAGAGGTGGTGCAGCGCGTGCGCAAGAGTTCCGATGAACTGGGTATGGACCCCGATCTTGCCGAAGAACTCTGGCGTATTTTGATAGACTGGTCGATTGCCCGCGAAGAGCGTGTGCTCGGCTCTGATTGACTGGCCGGGCGCGATTTGCGCCCGATCCGTTTTTGAAAGAAGGGATCAAAGGATGGTAGCGCAGGTTATCGACGGTAAGGCATTTGCGGCCAAAGTGCGCGCGCAAGTGGCTGATCAGGTCGCCAAGCTGAAAGAAGAAAACGGCATCACACCGGGCTTGGCGGTGGTTCTGGTCGGCGAAGACCCGGCCAGCCAGGTCTATGTCCGCTCAAAGGGCAAGCAGACCGTTGAGGTTGGCATGAACTCTTACGAGCACAAGCTGGATGCTGAAACCTCGGAAGAGGATCTTCTGGCCCTGATCGACAAGCTGAACAACGATCCTGCCGTACACGGTATTCTGGTTCAGCTGCCGCTGCCGAAGCACCTGAACGAAGATCTGGTGATCAACTCGATTGACCCTGCCAAAGATGTCGACGGCTTTCACATCTCAAACGTGGGCTTGCTGGGTACTGGCCAGAAGTCGATGGTGCCCTGTACGCCGCTGGGATGCCTTATGATGCTGCGCGATTATCATGGCTCGCTGTCGGGTATGGATGCTGTGGTGATTGGCCGTTCGAACATCGTGGGAAAACCGATGGCGCAACTGCTGCTGGGCGACAGCTGCACTGTGACCATCGCACATTCGCGCACCAAAGACCTGCCAGATGTTGTGCGTCGTGCGGACATCGTTGTGGCCGCTGTTGGCCGTCCCGAGATGGTGCCGGGCGATTGGATCAAGGAAGGCGCCACGGTGATCGACGTGGGCATCAACCGTATCGAGCGCGACGGCAAGAACAAGCTGGTTGGCGATGTGGATTACGCAAGCGCGGCTGAACGTGCAGGCGCGATCACCCCGGTACCGGGTGGCGTGGGTCCGATGACCATCGCGTGCCTGCTGGCCAACACGCTGACCGCCTGCTGCCGGGCCAACGGCCTGCCAGAGCCTGAAGGTCTGACCGCTTAAATGTCAATCTGGGTCGGGCCGTTTTGAGCGGCCCGACACCCGGCTTTGGTCTCAGTACGCCCCGGGCATGCCCTTTGACGTCATCGGCGGTCGGATATCGAATGACTTCCCCAGCTTGAAAAATCGTGATAAGCCTGTATTTCCAGTTGTTTACAGGTTGAGTTTCCCTTGTGTGTATTGCACTCGGGCAATGCACGTACAAAAGCAGTATGACGTCTAAGTTAAGTTTAATTCGAAATGCATGTACTCCGCAGAGAGTTACAGCGGGCGTGGTTTTTCTTCCTTTGCTGGCCTATGCGTTTCCACCTTTTCTTGTATCCGAGCTCAATTTTGGTTTGCGTCTATTGTTTTGGGTCGGAGTGATGGTCCTGGCACTTTCTGTGACCGGACTGGTTCGGAAACTGATGCTAAACAGCCCTTTGCTGCTGAACGTTCCAGCCCGTGATTTCGCCTACGCCGGTCTGATCCTGTCTTTGTTTACGCCGTCGCTTTGGGTGTTGGCATGGATCTTGTTCACCTGCGGCGGCCAAATGGTACCGGGGGCGCAAACCGTAGCTGTATATGGGGTGTTGTTGGCAACAGGTCTGGTTTTTGTGCAGCGCAATGACATGCAGGCTGCGGTGACACCCACGTCCGAAGAAGAACAGCCGAGACTTGTCAAACGTTTGCCAACTGGTTTCAGCGGGCAGATCTATCGCCTGACTGTTCGGGATCACAATGTGGATGTCGTAACCTCAGAAGGTGTCTTTACGCTCCGGTCGCGATTTACGGATGCCATCGCCGAGATGGAACCGGTTCCCGGTCATTGCTCGCACCGTTCACATTGGGTGACAGACGCGTCCATTACTGGTGTAGAGAAATCAGGCGGCAAAACCTTTTTGAAATTGGTCAACGGCGATCTGGTGCCGGTCAGCCGCAAGTATAAACCAATGCTGGAACAGGACGGTTTGATCTGACTTCAGCGCGGCATCGGTATCATCTGCGGGTGCGGGCCGGTCAGAATAGCCGTTGCGTTCTGATCCATGAGGTCGGCCAGAACCCGGTCTGTGCTGCGCATCCCACCTGTGAATACACCATAGGCCGGCAGGATCAGCCGGTTGCTGTCCAAAAGAAAAGCGGGGCGTGAGATATGCCGCCCTTTCAAACGGATCTGCGCTTTTGGATGATAGTGGCCAGAGACTTCTCCTTGCGGATGGTCCTCTGCGATATGGCGAAAGACCAGCGGACCGCAGCGCCATTCGAACAAATGCGTGCCGCCCAACTCAATCGGCCCGGGATCGTGGTTGCCTTCGATCCATATCCAATTGCGCCCGGCCTGCAATGTAGAAATCCGAAGCCTTTCGGCTGAAGGCAATGCCTGCGCGGCCTCAAGGTCATCGAAGCTGTCTCCCAGACATAGTACAATTTCAGCATTGGTGCGTTCTATGTCACTTGCCAACCGATCCAGCGTTTCGCTTGTGTCGTAAGGGGGCAATGCAGGCCCACCGCGCCGTATCATTCGTTCGGATTTTCCAAGATGCAGGTCTGAGACACACAGTAACTGGCGCTCGGGCCACCACAGTGCGCCCGATGGCAAAGCGCCGAGGCGCTGTCCTGCAAAGGAAAACTCGCATGCGTTCATGATACGTTCTTGGCGTGTTTCTGCATCCGGTGCAAGAGGATCAAAGCTGATCCAGTCCTGCTGCCTGCATCAGACGTGCGCTTTCTTCGGCCAGCAAACGCTCTTCTGCCGCGCCTTTGACGGGCACTTTCCCGACCTCAAGAAACAACGGGGCAGACAAAGGGGATACACGATCCAGCCGGAGCAGATCCACACGGTCGCCGATCCGGTCCAGCATGGCTTCGATCCGGCCAAAATCAACCAGTCCACGCATGGCTTCTTCACGGGTGATCTGCATCAGCAGGTGATCAGGATCGTATTTCAGCAGGGTATCGTAAAGGATATCAGACGAAAACGTCGCCTGCCGCCCGCTTTTCCTTTGTCCTAACGTATTGCGCTCGATCAGGCCCGCGATGGTGGCAGAAGCGCGAAAAGTGCGTTTCATCACGGCATTGCCAGCCAGCCAGGTGTCCAACCCGTCGCGAAGCGCGTCGCGTTGAAACAACGGGGTAGGGTCGGTGACAGCATCCAGACCCCAGATCAGTGTGGCGTAGTCAGTCGCAACAAAGCCCATCGGGGCCGAGCCCGTTTCCTCCATCCGTTTGGTCAGCAGCAGGCCGAGTGTTTGCTGCGCGTTGCGGCCAGCAAAACCATAAACGCACAGATGTTCCCGACCGTCGCTTGGAAAGCTTTCGATCAGCAGGCGGTCGCGCTGAGGCAGGTGCGAGATCTGCCGCTGGAAGGCCAGCCAGTCCGCCGTGTGCGGTGGCAATTGCGGCCAATCCTCTTGAGCAAACATGCGCAGAATGCGGTCGCTGAGCTGGGTAGAGGTCGCGAATTTCGTACCCGAGAAGGTCGCGATTTTGGGCTTGCGATCAGCGCGGTGGCTGACCTCGACCACCATTTCGCGCAGACCCTCATACCGCACGATTTGCCCGCCGATCAAAAAGGTATCGCCGGGTGTCATTGAGGCTGCAAAGGCTTCCTCGACTTCTCCTAGCGGCTTGCCACCCCGGCTGCGCTTAAGACGCACCTTCAGAGTGTCAGTGTCCTGAATCGTGCCCAGATTCATGCGGATGCGTGACGCTGCACGGGGATCCCGCAACTGCCATTGCCCGTCGGCACGTTGTTTCAACCGTTGCCAGCGGTCGTATGCCCTGAGTGCGTAGCCGCCAGT
The DNA here is from genome assembly GCF_059613205.1 of Ruegeria sp. BHSB064. Taxonomy (NCBI): domain Bacteria; kingdom Pseudomonadati; phylum Pseudomonadota; class Alphaproteobacteria; order Rhodobacterales; family Roseobacteraceae; genus Ruegeria; species Ruegeria sp. BHSB064. The sequence goes on along the minus strand of NZ_JBXWSB010000116.1, from coordinate 2,497 downwards.
GGCACAGAAATCGAGACAAGCGTCAAACGCGGGCCGGGTCAGATGTGCAAAGGGCCCGGCAGACGTCATCTCGGTAAAAAGGTCATCGGCGTCGAACGGTCCGGCACAGGCGGCAATCAGGATGTGCTGGCACAAGACATCGCGAGGGCCGGGACCACGCGGTTCACCGTCAAGATCATGGGCTTTTGCGGCCTCCAGCGCGGCGATACATTCGACCACCTCAAACCGGTTGGCAGGTACCAATAGGGCTTTGGAAGGCGCGTTATAGCGATGATTGGCCCGTCCGATCCGTTGCACCAGACGTTTGACATTCTTTGGTGCTCCGATCTGAATCACCAGATCCACATCGCCCCAATCGATGCCCAGATCCAAAGAGCCTGTGCAAACGATGGCGCGCAAATCACCCCGGACCATCGCAGCCTCAACCCGCTCACGCTGTTGCCGGTCCAGGCTGCCGTGATGGATGCCAATCGGCAGGCCGTCTTCGTTTGCCAGCCACAGGTTGTGAAAGAAGATTTCGGCCTGCGCGCGGGTGTTGTGAAAGATCAGCGTGGTTTTGTGTTGCCGGATTTGTTCCAGCACGGCAGGGATCGCATAAGCCGCGCCACCACCGGACCAGGGCGGCATCTCGACGGTTTCCAACATTCGGATGTCTGGGTCCGGACCGGGATCCGCCTGTACGATCTGGCATAGATCAGGATGGCGGGCCAGAAAACGGGCAATCGCCTCAGGGTCCTCGACCGTGGCAGACAAACCGACGCGGCGCAGATCGGGGTTGAGGCGCTGCAGTCGTGCTAAAGCCAGCATCAACTGATCCCCACGTTTGCTTTCTGCAAGCGCGTGGATTTCGTCGACGATGATCCGCTGCACGCCATCAAACATACGTGGTGCATCTTCGTAGGAGGTCAGCAATGCAAGGCTTTCGGGCGTTGTCAGCAGGATATGTGGCGGATCCGCGCGTTGGCGCTTTTTCTGAGTGGCTGAGGTGTCGCCTGTGCGATCTTCGATCCGGATGGGCAGGCCGATCTCGTCCACAGGCGTACGCAGATTACGCTTAATGTCCGCCGCCAGCGCCTTGAGGGGTGAAACGTAGATCGTGTGCAACCCGCTATGGGCACCGTCGGCCAGCTCAGCCAGAGTGGGCAGAAACCCAGCCATGGTCTTACCGCCACCCGTCGGCGCGATCAGCAAGGTCGCGGGGTCTTGCGCCCGGTCGAACATCTCATGCTGATGTGGGTGGATGGACCAGCCTTTGGCCAAAAACCATGTGCCAATCCGAGCGGGAATCTGCGTCATGAACACAGATTACCCGCCCGGAGGAGGAATTGGCATGGCGTTATTTGACGATTTTTTCGTCTTTTACGAACATGTTGGCCCAGGCGCGGTCGATCAGTTCGGGGCTCATCTGATAGGGGATGCCTTCGAACTCGCAGATCGAGATCATCTGGTCGATCAGGAAGATCGGTTGATAGTTTGCGTAGATGTTGTTGATGGTCGGGTATTTGACCTTCAGCAGATGCACCAGCGCCGCCTCATCCAGAGGCATTCCGCGTTTGCGGGCCACCATGGCAAAGATTTTCAGGAAGTTTTCCTGGTTCGGACCGTCGATTTTGATCTTGAAGAAGATCCGGCGCAAGGCCGCTTGGTCGAAGATCTCGTTCGGGTGGAAGTTGGTCGAGAAGATAACGAGCGTATCGAACGGCACCTCGAACTTTTCACCCGATTGCAGGCCCAGGATATCCTTGTTCTCTTCCAATGGAACAATCCAACGGTTGACCAGCGCCTGTGGTGGCTCGGCCTGACGGCCAAGGTCGTCCACGATGAAGATGCCACCGGTCGATTTCAGCTGCAACGGCGCCTGATATGTGCGCGCGGTTGGGTTGTAGACCAGATCCAGCATGCTGAGCGAAAGTTCACCGCCGGTCACAACGGTTGGACGTTCACATTGGACATAGCGCGAATCAAACCGTTTGCGACGGCGCAGGCTGTTGGGGTCGTCAGGCTCTTGCTCGATCGCGGTGTGTACGATCGGGTCATAGACGGTGATCACCTGACCAGCATATTCGATCGCATAAGGCACATAGACATTATCCCCAAGCGCGTCGCGGATACCGTTCGAAATCGAGGATTTACCGTTACCCGGAGGGCCGTACATAAGGATCGACCGACCCGCGCTGACCGCGGGGCCGAGATGGTCCAGCAGACTGTCGGGCAGAACCAGATGACCCATCGCACCAACCAGCTGCTCTCGGGTCACCTGGATGTTGCGGATCGACTGGCGTTTGACCTGCTCGCGATACACGTCCAGCGGAACAGGCATTGCGCCGAAATACTCTGACTGGCTGAGCGCGTCCAATGCACGGGCCTTACCGGCATCGGTCAGTTGATATCCCATTTCGTTGCCACTGTTGGCATTCAGCGTTCCGGTTGCTTCCAGCAGCTTCTGGTCACGTGCGATGTCGACCAATTCTTGCGTTACGGAACCGGGCAGACAAAT
>NZ_JBXWSB010000115.1:0-14021 GCF_059613205.1 Ruegeria sp. BHSB064 | reverse complement strand
ACCGAAATACTTGGTGATTGCTGCGGTCAGCGTCGTTTTACCATGGTCAACGTGGCCAATCGTGCCGATGTTGACGTGCGGTTTTGTACGCTCAAACTTTTCCTTTGCCATGATGGCCTCCTTTTTCGGTAATGAAGGGAGCCCCTGACCGGAGCTCCCTCAAATCTTCGCTTATGCGTATTTCGCCTGGATCTCGTCCGAGATGTTCTGCGGAACCGGATCGTAGTGGTCGAACTGCATGGTGAACTGGGCACGGCCCGACGACATCGAACGCAGAGTGTTGATGTAGCCGAACATGTTCGCCAGCGGTACGAACGCGTCGATCGCGATCGCGTTACCGCGCGGTTCCTGACCAGACACCTGGCCACGACGCGAGGTCAGGTCGCCGATGATACCGCCGGTGTATTCTTCCGGGGTGATCACTTCGACCTTCATGATCGGTTCCAGCAGTTTCGCGCCAGCTTTGCGCATGCCTTCACGCATACACATACGGGCCGCGATTTCGAACGCCAGAACGCTCGAGTCAACGTCGTGGAACTTACCGTCCAGCAGGGCAACCTTGAAGTCGATCACGGGGAAGCCAGCCAGCGGGCCGCTGTCCATAACCGACTGGATGCCTTTTTCGACACCCGGGATGTATTCCTTCGGAACGGCACCACCAACGATGCGGCTTTCGAACGAATAACCTTCGCCCGGCTCGGTCGGAGTGATCTCGAGCTTGACCTCACCGAACTGACCCGAACCACCCGACTGTTTCTTGTGGGTGTAGGTGTGCTCGACCGGCATCGAGATGGTTTCGCGATAGGCCACCTGCGGTGCGCCGATATTCGCTTCAACCTTGAACTCGCGCTTCAGACGGTCAACCAGGATGTCCAGGTGAAGTTCGCCCATGCCCTTCATGATGGTCTGACCGGATTCCAAATCAGTTTCCACACGGAAGGACGGGTCTTCGGCGGCCAGACGGGCCAGACCCTGAGACATCTTTTCCTGGTCGCCCTTGGTTTTGGGCTCAACCGCGATCTCGATCACCGGATCGGGGAAGGTCATGGTTTCCAGAACCACCGGATCCTTCGCATCACACAGGGTGTCACCGGTTGTGGTGTCTTTCAGACCCGCCAGCGCGATGATGTCGCCTGCAAACGCTTCTTCGATCTCTTCCCGGTTGTTCGAGTGCATCATCATCATACGACCGATGCGCTCTTTCTTACCTTTGGTCGAGTTCAGGATCGAGTCACCCTTGTTCATGGTGCCCGAGTAGATCCGGGTGAAGGTCAGCGATCCAACGAAGGGGTCGTTCATGATTTTGAACGCCAGACCCGAGAAGGCCATGTCGTCATCGGCACGACGTGCGATGTCACGAACTTCTTCTTCGTCGCCGGGTTTGAAGCCCATGTAATCAACAACGTCCAGCGGGCTGGGCAGATAGTCGATCACAGCGTTGAGCAGCGGCTGAACGCCTTTGTTCTTGAACGCAGAACCACCCAGAACCGGAACAAACGCGATGTCCAGGGTCCCTTTGCGCAGCAGGGCGCGCAGGGTCGGAACGTCGGGCTCATTGCCTTCAAGGTATTCCATCATCGCGTCGTCGTCCATTTCGACGGCCGCTTCGATCATCTTGCCGCGCCATTCGTCAGCCATGTCTTTCAGGCTGTCGCGGATGGGGGCTTTGATCCAGCTTGCGCCCAGATCTTCGCCCTGCCACAGCCACTCTTCCATGGTGACCAGGTCGATCAGACCTTCCAGCTCGGACTCGGCGCCGATCGGGATACCAACCGGAACAGCACGTGCGCCGGTGCGGTCTTCGATCATGCGAACGCAGTTGAAGAAGTCTGCGCCGATCTTGTCCATTTTGTTGACGAAAACCATACGCGGAACCTTGTAGCGGTCAGCCTGACGCCACACGGTTTCGGTTTGGGGCTCAACACCGGCGTTTGCGTCCAGAACGCAGACGGCACCGTCGAGAACCGCCAGCGAGCGTTCAACTTCGATGGTGAAGTCAACGTGGCCGGGGGTGTCGATGATGTTCAGGCGGTGCTTGGGGGTATCGGCGGTTTTACCGTCTTCGGTGCGTTCCCAGAAAGTGGTGGTCGCAGCCGAGGTGATGGTGATGCCGCGTTCCTGCTCTTGCTCCATCCAGTCCATGGTGGCTGCACCATCGTGCACCTCACCGATGTTGTGGGATTTACCAGTGTAATACAGGATACGCTCCGAGCAGGTGGTCTTACCTGCGTCGATGTGCGCCATGATACCGAAGTTACGGTACAGTTCGAGCGGATATTCGCGTGCCATTTTTGATAAGCCTCTGAATTACCAACGGTAGTGGCTGAAGGCTTTGTTCGCCTCGGCCATCTTGTGGGTGTCTTCGCGCTTCTTCACGGCAGTACCGCGGGACTGTACAGCGTCCAGCAGTTCACCGGCGAGGCGTTCTTCCATGGTGTTTTCGTTGCGGCCGCGCGCAGCAGTGATCAGCCAGCGGATGGCCAGTGCTTCGCGGCGCTCAGGACGGACTTCGACCGGAACCTGATAGGTTGCACCACCAACCCGGCGCGAGCGAACCTCGACCGACGGTTTGATGTTGTCGAGCGCTTCGTGGAACACTTCGACAGGAGCGCGCTTTACCTTGCTCTCAACGCGGTCAAATGCGTTGTAAACGATGCGCTCTGCGACCGACTTCTTGCCGTCGATCATCAGGTTGTTCATGAATTTGGTCAGTACCTTGTCGCCAAATTTGGCGTCAGGCAGGACTTCGCGTTTTTCGGCGGCGTGACGACGTGACATATCAGCCTCTCCTTCTTACTTGGGACGCTTCGCGCCGTATTTCGAACGACGTTGCTTACGGTCTTTGACGCCCTGAGTATCCAGAACACCGCGCAGGATGTGGTAACGCACACCGGGAAGGTCTTTCACACGGCCGCCACGGATCAGAACAACCGAGTGTTCCTGCAGGTTGTGGCTTTCACCGGGGATGTACGAGATGACCTCGAACCCGTTGGTCAGGCGCACCTTGGCAACCTTACGCATAGCCGAGTTCGGTTTCTTCGGTGTGGTGGTGTACACGCGAGTGCAGACGCCGCGCTTCTGCGGGCACTGCTCCAGGTGCATGGACTTTGAGCGTTTTACTTTGGGCTGCCGCGGTTTGCGGATCAGCTGTTGAATAGTTGGCATTCCGGTTTCTTCCCCGTTTTGCAACACACATGACATGCACGCGGTTGCGTGCGGTTAAATTTGCTGCACTCATGCGTCCACAAGCGCAAAATCCGCGAGCGTTCCCATTCCGAGGTGAACGTCGCGGTTGGTTATCAGAGGACGCGAACTGCAAAATTGTCCGGGTCTTGACCAGTTCATTACTGAAATCGGTTATGGGGCGGCCCCCGGTACCGAGATGTCGCGCGTAATAGGGGGAGTCGGCCCAAGTGTCAACAGCACTATCCCGACGACCGCCACATGGTGGGGTTTGGGGCGTAACTGATTGCCTCAAAAGGCGCCCTCCTCCCTGTTGCGACCCGTGTACGGCGGGGGCATAGTTGCGCTGACTACCAGCCGATGGACGACAGATGCAAGTGATTGGCCTGTGCCGTTTTTCCTACCCCGCGATTGGCGGCTTTCGGCAAAGCCACGAAACAATCCAAGAGCAAAGGCAGTTTCTCTATGCGCCAGACAGGATGGAGGAACGCTTGCGCCTGTTTGAAACCATTGCCCTGCCTGGTTTTCGCGCCCAAACGGATGAACGTTTTGAGCTGTTAGTGGTAACGGGAACTTGCCTGCCGCAACCCTATTCTGATCGGTTACAGGATCTGATCGCCGGGTTCAAACAGGCCCGCATCATCAAAAAAGATCCAGCCGATCACAAGCAGGTGATGAGAGAGGTTCTCAACGCCGCCCGCACCGACCCGCACAAACCCTGCCTTCAGTTTCGGCATGATGACGATGACGCGATCTCGGTCGATTTCATTGAATTGCTGCGCAGCGCCATTCGCGAAAACGCGGGGCTGACGCAGCACTGCGAGTCGGTCGCGATAGATTACAATCACGGTTACGTCGCCAGGTGCGAGGAGCGCGGGCTGCAAGTGGCGCAGGTTTTTCGGTCGCTGCTGGGCGTTGGCTTGGGAATGCATGTTCAGGGTGGTAGCGCGAAGACCATCTTTGACCGGATGCACAACAGATTGGCGCGGTTCATGCCGGTGGTCAGCTACCCCGACGCGCCGAGGTGGGTGCGCATGCTGCACGGATTCAACGACTCGGACCACGCCCGCAAGGACACGCGTGAGCTGTTGCCGCTTACGCCAGAACAGGCAGAGGATTTGCGCAGACGCTTCGCTATCGATCCAGAAAAGATCGAAACTACGGCTTTGGGGAACTAAGACGATGCAGGTTCTTGGTCTTTGCCGTTTTTCTTATCCTGCCATTGGCGGCTTTCAGACCATGCACGCTTCCATCGAAGAACGGCGGCAGTTTCTGTATCAACCTGAACGGCTGGAAGAACGGTTTCGGTTGTTTGAATCCATCGCCCTGCCCGGACTGAAAAAGCAAACCGATCCAGAATTCAATCTTCTGATCATTATCGGTGAGTGCCTGCCCAAGCCCGCCTTCGACCGCCTGCATGATCTGACAGCTGACCTGAAGCAAGCGCGTATCGTTGCCAGACGTCCGGGCAGGCACAGAAAGGTCATGCAAGAGGTTATGAACGCCGCACGCCAAAACCTAGACCAGCCCTGCCTGCAGTTTCGCCATGATGACGATGATGCAGTGGCCGTGGATTTCGTCGAACGGCTGCGTGGAACTGTAGGTGATAGTGCCGGGCTGTTTCAAAACCGCGCCATGGTCGCGATTGATTTCAACTGTGGATACCTGGCGCGCGCAGATGCCAAGGGCATTCAAGCCAAGCGCGTACATCGTCCGTTGATGACAGCGGGGCTTGGAATGTTTGTGCAGGGCCGCAACCGCAAATCGATCATGAATTTTACCCACAACAGGATCAATCGGGCCATGCCTGTGATTACGCGCCCTGATAAGCCGATGTGGATCCGCGGCTTGAACCGGTTCAATGACTCTCCCAGAACCAGAAGCACGGATGTCGAACTCAGCCCCCTTTCGCAGCTTCAAGAGGTTGAGTTTCAATCACGCTTTGCCATTGACCAGATCCATGTCAGGCGGGTTCACTCTGTGCCTTGACGGGCCCGCTCGCGGAACAAGGTGAACAAACCAGCACCAACAATCAACGCAGCACCCAGCATTGTCACCGTGTCAGGCCATTCATCAAATACGACCCAACCCAGCCCCAGCGCCCAAAGCAGGCTGGAATACCGAAACGGCGCAACAAACCCAACATCGCCCTGACGCATGACCATGACGCTGAACAGGTAGCCCATCAACACAAAGATAGCGGCGGCAGCAACCAAGGATCCCGCTGTGGCAGAAACCGGAACCCACCCTTCAAACACCGACGCAATAGCCGCCGCCACCGCGATAGAGCCCGAGGTTGCCAAGGTCACAACCATCGACGGCACATCGGCGGACATACGTCGGGTGACGAGATCCCGCACGGTTATCGATGCCACGGCGATCAGGGCGTAGATAGAATAGATGCTGAAACCGTCCGGGCCGGGCCGGACAATCAACACCATACCAATGAACCCCACCACAATCGCCAGGGTACGCCGCCAGCCAACCTGTTCCGAGAATACCAAAGCGGCGCCCAGCGTTACAGTCAACGGCAGCGCTTGAAGAATGGCCGTTACGTTTGCAAGCGGCATGTTCTTCAACGCTGTCAGGAAAAAGAAGGTGGCCGCCAGTTCAGTCAGGCTGCGTAACGCAACAAGCCATTTGTCGTGACGCGAAAAATTCAGATGCAGGGCCCCAAGTGAACGGGCTAGCAGATAGACCAGAACAACCGCCAAGGCACCCCTTAGGGCCACCAGCTGAAAAAGGGGCAGCTCCTGCAGCGCGATCTTGACCAGCGTATCGTTCAGGGTAAACGCGGCCATGCTGCCCATCATCAGCAAGGCACCTTTGGTATTCGGGGTCATGTTGGCTGGGCTCCGGGCTGGCAAACGCGTGTATTGGCCAAAGTAAAGACTTGGATGTCAATATCGCTTGAGTCCGGCACCCGGATGTCAGCCGAAGGGAACAATGGTTCCGAACAGATTCAGACTGGACGGTTCGGTCGTGTCTTTGACAAAATCCACCCAGTCTTCTCCGTAGGTTTGCTCAAAAAAGTCTGGGTACTTCCAAACAAGGTTGTGAAAGGTAAACGTCGTCAGCAACGCGCCAACCGTAAGCGCGCCTGCAAATTCTCGTAATTTACCTTTCAGAAAGAGCATCACCATGATGCAAGCCCCGCCCGCAAGTCCGAGGCTGACGAAATCCTGCGTATCAACCTGCCGCTGAACCGGAATACCAACGGATTGGTATTGAATGTAACGGGTCAGAAACACGGCACAGATCCCCAGCAAGAAAGCCCCCAAAAACGCACCGGGATAGGCCAGACGTTGCCAGATGCTCTCGGTTCTGGGCCGAGGTGCGTGTCTTGCATTCTCATCCGAGCGCTGTTTGATCCGCGCAACGCGATCTTCGAAAGAGTTGTTTTCAGTGCCCATGAGCCAATTCAAAATCAAATGTAAATCTCAGGCCAGAGCTAAACTAGAGAGTGTGGAACCGCAAGAACGAGGCTTCGCGATTGAAGTGTGCGTTAGGTCAAAATGTCGTGCTGTCCTGCGACAACAATAAACTGTTTCTTCTTTAACAAACGCATAGCGAAAACAGGACTTGGCTATACCGCGCTTTGATAGGCACGATTGAGAAAAAGCCTAGGCAAAGTCGTCAAATTCTATACGATCGCAGTCACCCAACGACGTCACAGCGTGTGCCGGCCCCAGCGCAATTTGCATTGTTCCAAAGCAAAGCGCTCAATTTTCCCAATACTTCCCCCATAACTCTGAGGCCACGAATGATGATTTCAGCCGCGTATTGCCGACTTATGGCAAGCTACAACAGATGGCAAAATATTTCGCTCATCACTGCATCCGACGGTTTGACCGAAGCTCAGCGCTGGAAGGATCGAGGCGCGTTCTTCAAATCCATCGCTGCAACCTTGAACCACCTTTATTGGTCCGACGCCCTTATGCTTTAGCGCATCAAAGGAAACGAACGCCCACAGGAAACAATCACCCATTCACTAACCAGCCCTTCAGATTGGTCTGAATTCAAAAACTTACGCACACAGCGCGATACGGAAATCCAACAATGGGCATCCATCACAACCAGCGCAGATCTCAATGGTGTTGTCAGATGGTACCCACCTGGCGGCTCATCCAAGATAGAAATGCCTAAGGCCGTCTGTGTTGTTCAGTTCTTTAATCACCAAGCCCATCACCGGGGGCAAGTACATGCCATGCTCACGGCCGCAGGGGCCGCGCCAGAGCCTACAGATATACCGCTAATGCCTTAGCAATTGCTTTCAATTACCGTGGGCCAACGTTGACACCTACCCAAGAAAAAAGGCCCCGCGTTTTTCGGGGCCTTCTTCAAATTCGTGCAGTCGAGCTTACTCGCGGCTTTCCGGGGTTTCCACCAGAACGTCCAGCTCATCACCAACCATGTCGTCGTCGAAGGTCGGTGCAGCCAGAGCAGCGGCGGCTTCGGCCTCTTCCCGGCGGGCTTCGATGACCACGTTGTCACGCGACTGCGCGATGTGGCGGACGGCCTGAGTGGCCCCACCGGTACCGGCAGGGATCAGGCGACCAACGATGACGTTCTCTTTCAGGCCAACCAGCTTGTCCTTCTTGCCCTGAACCGAAGCTTCGGTCAGCACGCGGGTGGTTTCCTGGAACGAGGCCGCCGAGATGAACGAACGCGTCTGCAGCGAGGCTTTGGTGATACCCAACAGGATCGGCTCGCCCTGTGCCGGACGACCACCGCGCTGAAGCGTCTTCTCGTTGGCCGCGTCGAACTCCTGCTTATCGACATGTTCGCCTTTCAGCAGGGTGGTGTCTCCTGAATCCAGGATCTCCCACTTCTGCAGCATCTGGCGCACGATAACCTCGATGTGCTTGTCGTTGATCTTCACGCCCTGCAGACGATAGACGTCCTGCACTTCGTCGATCATGTAATCCGCCAACGCTTCGACACCCATGATGGACAAGATGTCATGCGGAGCCGGGTTACCGTCCATCAGGTATTCACCCTTCTGGATGAAGTCCCCTTCGGCGACCGGGATGTGCTTGCCCTTGGGTACCATGTACTCGATGGTCTCCATGGACTCGTCCGCCGGTTCGATGCTGATGCGGCGCTTGTTCTTGTAGTCGCGGCCAAAGCGCACGTAACCATCGGCTTCTGCGATGATCGCGTGATCTTTCGGACGACGGGCTTCGAACAGTTCGGCCACACGCGGCAGACCACCGGTGATGTCCTTGGTCTTGGCACCTTCACGCGGGATACGCGCGACAACGTCACCGGCTTCGATCTTCTGGCCGTCTTCGACCGACAGGATCGCATCCACCGACATCGGATAGTGAACCGGGTTGCCCGCGTCGTTGCGGACCGGCTCGCCATCTTCACCTACCAGAATGATCTCGGGCTTGAGGTCGCTGCCTTTGGGAGCCGCGCGCCAGTCGATCACGATCTTCTGGGTCATACCGGTTGCTTCGTCGGTCTCGTCGCGGACAGCAAGGCCCGAAACCAGGTCAACGTATTTCGCGGTACCGGCTTTCTCGGCGATGATCGGCAGGGTGTAGGGATCCCACTCGAACAGCTTGTCGCCACGCGCCACTTTGGTGCCGTCCTTGACGAACAGCTTGGAACCGTAGCCCAGCTTGTGGCTGGCACGCTCTTCGCCGTGCTCGTCCTTGATCACCAGCTTCATGTTCCGGCCCATGACCAGGCTTTCACCTGCGGCATTGACCAGGATCTGCGGGTTCTCGAAGGAAACAACACCTTCCTGGCTGGCTTCCTGGAACGACTGCTGACCACCTTGCGCAACACCACCAATGTGGAAGGTCCGCATGGTCAGCTGTGTACCGGGTTCACCGATCGACTGGGCGGCAATGATGCCAACAGCTTCACCGGTGTTCACCATGGTACCGCGTGCAAGGTCACGACCGTAGCAGGTTGCACAGACGCCTTCCTCGGACTCACAGGTCAGAGGCGAGCGAATGCGCATCGACTGAACACCAGCTTCGTCGATGGTGTCGGCCATACGTTCGTCGATCAGCTGACCTGCTGCGACGATCACCTCATCCGTGCCCGGACGCAGAACATCGTCAGCAGCGACACGGCCCAGCACACGTTCGGCCAGCGAGGCGACAACCTCACCGTCGTTCACGGCTGCTTCGGCAGTGATCGCACGCTCGGTGCCACAGTCGATCTCACGAACGATACAGTCTTGTGCCACGTCAACCAGACGACGGGTCAGGTAACCCGAGTTCGCCGTCTTCAGAGCGGTATCCGACAGACCCTTACGGGCACCGTGGGTCGAGTTGAAGTACTCGAGAACGGTCAGACCTTCTTTAAAGTTGGAGATGATTGGCGTCTCGATGATGTCACCGTTCGGCTTGGCCATCAGGCCGCGCATACCGCCCAGCTGTTTCATCTGAGTAACCGAGCCACGCGCACCCGAGTGGGCCATCATGTAGACCGAGTTCGGTTCCTGCTCAGACCCGTCCTCTGCCCGATCCGACGACGAGATCGTGCTCATCATCGCTTCGGTGACGCGGTCGTTACACTTCGACCAGGCATCGACAACTTTGTTGTACTTTTCGCCCTGAGTGATCAGGCCGTCCATGTACTGTTGTTCAAAGTCTTTCACCTGATTGCGGGTGTCATCGACGATGCCCCACTTGTCACCCGGAATGACCATGTCGTCCTTACCGAACGAGATGCCCGCCTTGAACGCTTCTTTGAAGCCCATCGACATGATCTGGTCACAGAAAATGACCGACTCTTTCTGACCGCAGTAACGGTAGACAGTGTCGATAACCTGCTGCACTTCTTTCTTCCGCAGCAGGCGGTTGACCAGATCGAACGGCGCTTTGTTGTTCATCGGCAGCAAGGCACCCAAGCGCAGACGGCCCGGAGTGGTCTCATAACGCTTCTGAACTTCGTTGCCTTCGTCGTCGATCTGCGTGATCCGCGCGGTGATTTTCGAGTGCAGATGCACCTCACCCGCGTCCAGCGCGTGCTGAACTTCTTCGATCGAGCCAAAGACCTTACCTTCGCCCGGCATGCCTTCGCGTTCCAGGGTCACATAGTACAGACCCAGGATCATATCCTGCGACGGAACAATAATGGGCGCGCCGTTTGCAGGCGACAGAACGTTGTTCGTCGACATCATCAGAACACGGGCTTCCAGCTGCGCCTCAAGGCTCAGCGGGACGTGAACGGCCATCTGGTCACCGTCGAAGTCGGCGTTAAAGGCCGAACAGACCAGCGGGTGCAGCTGGATCGCTTTGCCTTCGATCAGGACCGGTTCGAACGCCTGAATACCAAGACGGTGCAGCGTCGGCGCACGGTTCAGCATGACAGGGTGTTCGCGGATCACCTCGTCGAGGATATCCCACACTTCGGGACGCTCTTTCTCGACCAGTTTCTTCGCCTGTTTCACGGTCGAAGACAGACCCTTGGCCTCAAGGCGCGAGTAGATGAACGGCTTGAACAGTTCCAGCGCCATCTTCTTGGGCAGACCACACTGGTGCAGCTTGAGTTCCGGACCGGTCACGATGACCGAACGGCCCGAGAAGTCGACGCGCTTACCCAGAAGGTTCTGACGGAAGCGGCCCTGCTTACCTTTCAGCATGTCCGACAGCGATTTCAGCGGACGCTTGTTGGCGCCGGTGATCACGCGGCCACGACGGCCGTTGTCAAACAACGCGTCAACGGATTCCTGCAGCATCCGCTTTTCGTTGCGGACGATGATGTCAGGCGCGCGCAGTTCGATCAGACGCTTCAGACGGTTGTTCCGGTTGATGACGCGGCGATACAGATCGTTCAGATCCGAGGTCGCGAAACGGCCACCATCCAGCGGAACCAGCGGACGCAGTTCCGGCGGAATGACCGGGATCACGGTCATCACCATCCATTCAGGCCGGTTGCCCGACTCGAGGAAGGATTCGACAACTTTCAGGCGCTTGATGATCTTCTTGGGCTTCAGTTCACCGGTGGCTTCGGCCAGATCAGCGCGCAGCTGCTCGGCTTCGGCCTCCAGATCGATCTGGGCCAGCATCTCGCGGATGGCTTCGGCACCGATGTTCGCGGTAAACGCGTCCATGCCATAGGCATCTTGCGCGTCCATGTACTCTTCTTCGGTCAGCATCTGGCCGTAGGTCAGGTCGGTCAGACCGGGCTCGATGACGACGTAGTTTTCAAAGTACAGAACACGTTCCAGATCGCGCAACGTCATGTCCAGCATCAGACCGATTCGAGACGGCAGCGATTTCAGGAACCAGATATGTGCGACAGGCGCGGCCAGTTCGATGTGGCCCATACGCTCACGACGGACTTTCTGCAGGGTGACTTCCACGCCGCATTTCTCGCAGACAACGCCGCGATACTTCATCCGCTTATATTTGCCGCACAGACATTCATAATCTTTGATCGGGCCAAAGATACGCGCGCAGAACAGGCCGTCACGCTCGGGCTTGAACGTCCGGTAGTTGATGGTTTCGGGTTTCTTGATCTCGCCATAGGACCAAGACAGTATCCGCTCGGGCGACGCCAGCGAGACCTTGATCTCGTCAAAGACCTTCGGGGGCGTCAGCGGGTTGAACGGGTTGTTGGTGATTTCCTGGTTCATTTGTTACCTCAAATCTTGCGGAAGGGGGGACGGGAGAAAGGGCAGCGCCCTTACTCCTCAACCTCCGCATCCAGGAGTTCCATATTCAGGCCGAGGCCACGGACTTCTTTCACCAGAACGTTGAACGATTCCGGTACGCCCGCTTCAAAGTTATCCTCGCCCTTGACGATCGACTCATAGACCTTGGTCCGGCCGGCGACGTCATCCGATTTCACGGTGAGCATCTCCTGCAGGGTGTAGGCGGCGCCATAAGCTTCCAGAGCCCAGACTTCCATCTCACCAAAGCGCTGACCACCGAACTGCGCCTTACCACCCAGCGGCTGCTGGGTCACCAGGCTGTACGGCCCGGTCGAACGCGCGTGGATCTTGTCGTCCACAAGGTGGTGCAGTTTCAGCAGGTACTTGATGCCCACGGTCACCGGGCGTGCAAATTGCTCACCGGTACGACCGTCGAACAGAACCGACTGACCGCTTTCCGAGAAGCCCGCACGCACCAGCGCGTCGTTGACGTCAGCCTCTTTGGCACCGTCGAAGACCGGGGTTGCGATCGGAACACCACGGGTCACGTTGCCCGCAGCCTCGATCAGGCCTTCCTCGTCCAGACCGGTGATGCCTTCTTCATAGACATCTTCGCCATAGGCCAGCTTCATCGCTTCGCGCACCGGGGTCAGGTCGCCGGACCGGCGGTATTCACCCAGAGCCTCATCGATGTTCAGACCCAGACCGCGTGCGGCCCAACCCATGTGGGTTTCAAGGATCTGACCGACGTTCATACGCGACGGCACACCCAGCGGATTCAGACAGAAGTCAACCGGAGTACCATCGGCCAGGAACGGCATGTCTTCCATCGGAACAACCTTGGAGATCACACCTTTGTTCCCGTGACGACCGGCCATCTTGTCGCCCGGCTGAAGCTTACGCTTCACGGCGATGAAGACTTTGACCATCTTCATCACACCCGGCGGCAGGTCGTCGCCACGACGGACTTTCTCGACCTTGTCTTCAAAACGGGCGTCCAGAGCACGCTTTTGCACTTCGTACTGCTCGTTTAGGGCTTCGACGATCTGCGCATCCTGCTCGCCTTCCAGCGCCAGCTGCCACCACTGACCACGGGTCAGGGTTTCCAGCAGGTCCTCGGTAATCACCGACCCTGCCTTGACGCCTTTCGGGCCTTTGACAGCGGTTTTACCCAGGATCAGACCTTGCAGACGCGCATAGATGTTGCGGTCCAGGATCGCCAGCTCGTCGTCCCGGTCACGGGCCAGACGTTCGACTTCCTCACGCTCGATCTGCAGCGCACGCTCGTCTTTCTCGACGCCGTGACGGTTGAAGACGCGGACCTCAACGACCGTACCGTAGTCGCCCGGCTTCACGCGCAGCGAGGTGTCGCGCACGTCAGATGCTTTTTCACCAAAGATGGCGCGCAGCAGCTTTTCTTCCGGGGTCATCGGGCTTTCGCCCTTCGGAGTGATCTTGCCGACCAGAATATCGCCCGGCTCAACATCCGCGCCGATGTAAACGATGCCAGCCTCGTCGAGGTTGCGCAGCGCTTCTTCACCGACGTTCGGGATGTCACGGGTGATTTCTTCCGGACCCAGCTTGGTGTCACGGGCGGCGACTTCAAACTCCTCGATATGGACCGAGGTAAAGACGTCATCACGCGCGATACGTTCGCTGATCAGGATCGAGTCTTCGTAGTTGTAACCGTTCCACGGCATGAACGCGACGACCACGTTCTTTCCAAGGGCCAGTTCACCCATATCGGTCGACGGACCATCGGCAATGACCTCGCCCTTCTGGACGGTGTCACCCACCTTGATCAGCGGACGCTGGTTGATGCAGGTGTTCTGGTTAGACCGCTGGAATTTGCGCAGACGGTAGATGTCAACGCCGGCGTCGCCCAGTTCCAGATCTTCGGTGGCGCGGATAACGATACGCTGGGCATCGACCTGGTCGATGATACCGGCGCGTTTCGCCTGAATCGCAGCACCCGAGTCAATCGCAACCTTTTCCTCGATCCCGGTACCGACCAGCGGTGCCTCAGCCCGAAGCAGCGGAACCGCCTGACGTTGCATGTTCGAGCCCATCAGAGCACGGTTAGCGTCGTCATTTTCAAGGAACGGGATCAGCGATGCAGCTACCGAGACCAGCTGTTTCGGCGACACGTCGATCAGGTCCACATTCTCGCGCGGGGCAAGCGTGTAATCACCAGCCTGGCGTGTCGACACCAGATCGT
>NZ_JBXWSB010000114.1:0-14132 GCF_059613205.1 Ruegeria sp. BHSB064 | reverse complement strand
CCGTGATCTTCGACCTCTTTATCGTAGGTCGCGGCCCAGTTCTTGTAGTGCGATTCTGTCTCTTGTGGGGTGTCGAGGCTGTAGGTGCTGTCTAGGAACTTGTCGGTCATATAAGCATGCTAGGCCGAGACAGCATTGTGCGTCCAGTCAGCAGTGCTCCAACCAGGATTGCCATTCAGCCTTGGCGCGGTCGGTATAGGCTTTGTACCGGTCCTTGCGGCCCCGCCGTCCACCTTTCAGACCATCCACGGGGCGGAACAGACCAAAATTCACATTCATCGGCTGAAAGGTCTTAGCTTCGGCCCCACCGGTTATGTGGTGGATCAAAGCGCCCATAGCGCTGTCTTGCGGGACGTCTGGCAAGTCACGCCCCAAGATTTCAGCCGCGGCCAGACGCCCGGCCAGCAGCCCCATCGCGGCGCTTTCAACATAGCCTTCGACTCCGGTGATCTGTCCGGCAAACCGGATGTTGGGCTTGGATTTCAACCGCATCTGCGCATCGAGCAATGTGGGAGAGTTGATGAACGTGTTGCGGTGAATGCCGCCCAAGCGGGCGAAACTGGCGTTTTCCAAGCCGGGGATCATTCGGAAGACGTCGGTCTGGGCGCCGTATTTCATCTTGGTCTGGAAACCGACGATGTTGAACAACGTGCCCAATGCATTGTCGCGGCGCAACTGCACTACGGCATGAGGTTTCGCGTCCGGTGCGTGTGGGTTGGTCAGGCCAACCGGTTTCATTGGACCATGGCGCAAGGTTTCGCGCCCGCGTTCTGCCATGACCTCGATGGGCAGGCAGCCGTCAAAATAACCGGCGGTTTCGCCTTCATGGAACTCTGTTTTGTCAGCAGCCAGAAGTGCATCGATAAACGCCTCATACTGATCCCGATCCATCGGGCAGTTCAGATAGGCTGTGCGCTCTTCCTCGGTCTCGCCTTTGTCATAGCGCGACTGCATCCACGCTTTCGACATGTCGATGCTGTCGGCATAGACGATGGGCGCAATGGCATCAAAGAACGCCAACGCATCGGCACCTGTTTCCGTACGGATCGCTTCACCCAGCGCTGGCGATGTCAGCGGGCCGGTTGCAAAGATCCATTGGCCGTCATCGGGCAGGGTGGTCACTTCTTCATCCGTGACCGAAACGCGCGGATGGGCGCGGAGTTTTGCGGTGACGCTTTCAGCAAAAGGGTCACGATCCACCGCCAGCGCCCCTCCGGCGGGCAGGCGATGGGCGTCGGCGGTTGTCATGATCAACCCATTGGCAGCCCGCATTTCCCAATGCAGCAGGCCCACAGCGTTCTGTTCGTCATCATCTGACCGGAACGAATTCGAACACACCATTTCAGCCAGATTTCCGGTCTGATGCGCAAAGGTGCCAACTGTGGGGCGCATCTCGTGTATCACCACATCGACGCCCATTTCTGCCACTTGCCATGCGGCCTCGGACCCGGCCATCCCGCCGCCTACAATATGCAAAACTTGTGTCATGCGCTGCCACATAGGGCAGACCACAATCGGGCGCAACTCGGGCGGTGCCAAAATTGCCAAATTTAAAGGAGGGGTCTTGGGGTCGCCGCTGCGGGAATGTCAGCGCTGGTGAGAGAGACCAGCTGGAGGGACCTTCCGCCCACGGCGACCCAAAAGTGTCCTGAGGCCTCAGCCTCGACCCAGCTTTGCCACAGAGTCGCCGTTTTGAAAAGTGCTAAAATCAAAACAGTGGCAAAAAATGTGCAAAATAATTGCCTCATTGGGTCCAATTTGGGGGGCGCTTTTCGATAAAGGCGGAAATGCCTTCTTCTGTGTCCCGGTGCAACATATTCTGCGCCATTACCTCTCCGGTATAGGTGTAGGCCTGATCCAGGGGCATCAGAAGCTGTTGATAAAACGCTTCTTTTCCGATTTTTACAGCAGCGCCAAGTTTAGAGGCCACAAGCTCGGCCAATGCATTGGCCTCATGTTCAAGCTGCGATTCCGGGACGACGCGGTTGATCAGACCAAGCTCTGCCGCTCTTTCGGCTGAAATGAACGCACCCGTCGTCAGCATCTCAAAAGCTTGCTTTCTGGGAATGTTACGGCTGAGCGCCACCATCGGAGTCGAGCAGAACAGTCCGATATTGACCCCGTTCACGCCAAAACGCGTACCCTCGGCTGCGACAGCCATGTCGCAGGTCGCAACCAGCTGGCACCCGGCGGCGGTGGCGATTCCATGGACCTGAGCGATAACGGGTTGAGGAAGCGATTGGATCGACATCATCATCCGGGCACAGCGCGCAAACAAATCCTGGAAATAAGCTTTGCCCCCGTCTTCGGACTGACGTCCGGCTGTCATTTCCTTCAAATCGTGCCCGGCACAGAAAGCCTTTCCAGCGCCTGACAGGATCACCGCACGGATCGATCTGTCATCGCGCAAAGCATCAAGTTCATCCTGAAGCGCGGCCAGCATCTCTTCGCTCAGCGCGTTCAGCCGCTCGGGCGCGTTCATTTTCAGCCGTGCCACCGCACCAGTGTCGTTACGTTCCAGAATTGCCATCTTGCCCTCCGATCCCAAGTTGGGCCAACTCTAGGTCGGGAAGAGCAGGAGGGAAAGTATGGCTTTGGCAATGAACCGGGATGAACTGTCGCAATACCTAAAAGAGGTGTTTCCCCAGGTGCATAAGGATTTCGTTGTCGAAGAACTGGCCGAGGAAAACATTACCATGCGCCTTGTGGTGCAGGATCGGCACCTGCGCCCCGGAGGTACGGTTTCAGGCCCGGCCATGTTCGGTTTGGCCGATGTCAGTGTCTATGCATTGATTTTGGCGCGAGTGGGGCGGCAATCTTTGGCGGTGACGACCAACAGTTCATTGGATTTTCTTCGCAAACCTGCTGGTGGCGCCGATCTGATCGCAACGTGCCGATTGCTCAAATTGGGTCGAACATTGGCGGTCGGTGATGTGTTGATCTTTTCCGAAGGTGTGGACGAACCAGTTGCGCGGGCCAGTATGACGTATTCCATTCCACCTGCAGGCTCGGCCGCGGCGCGGTTCGGCTAAAAAAGGCCGGGGACTGGCCCCGGCCCAGGAAGAGGTCCCAAAAATTGGGACTGGGGATGATTCAGATCTGCCAGAAATAGCGTTTAATTTCGCGGTCGGCCTGCACGCGGGTGAGACCAACATCTTTCAGCAGCCTGTCATCCAGTTTTCCCAGATTGACGCGACTGCGACGGCGGCGTTCCCATTGAGTGACCGCAGCCGCAAACCGCACGGCCAGCGCGGCGATCAGCGGCAGCCGGGGGCTGGCGTTCAGCAGCATTAGGGCGGGGTTGTGCATTGTGCGTGTCATCTCAGAGTTCCTTTCAAATTGTATTGACACAAAGCAATAATGTTCGGTACAAGGAATTGATACATTCAGTATTGTGTCAAAAGCAAAGGAAGAATTGTAATGGATACAATTTGGCCAGATGCGTTGCCGAAAGCCAAGGGGCCAAAGTATACTCTGGTTGCCGATGCAATACGAAAAGCTATTGAGAGCAAAGCATTAGACATCGGAGCTAAGCTGCCTCCGGTGCGTGAGCTGGCGTATCGTTTGCAAATCACGCCAGGTACGGTCGCACGGGCCTATACGATTTTGACAGATGAAGGCTTGCTACAAGCTGAGGTCGGACGTGGTACATTTGTGGCCCCTCCCAAATCGCCGATTCTGGATGATGTCTGGTCGCGCCAGCTGCATTTGGCAGAAGCGCAGAACACCAATCATGTCAGCCTGTTCAGCCCGCGTCTTGCAGATATGGGCCAGGTGTCGCTGATACGGGAGTGTTTGAAGAAGGTGGCGCAGTCGGATCCGGCTTTGTTTATGAACTATCCAACCCGAGATGCGTACAAACCCATGCGACAGGCCGTTGTTGACTGGTTGTCAGATCTTCCGCTGGGTCCACTGACGGATGATGACATTGTCCTGACCCATGGTGGGCAGAACGGATTGTGTCTTGTTTTTCAAAGTATCCTTCAGGGTCCCAAACCGGTCGTTCTGGTCGAAGACCTGTCCTACGCGGGCTTTCGCCGCGCCGGTGAGCTTATGCGGGCCGAAGTGGTCGGCATTCGGATGGACAAGTGGGGCATCGACCCCACTGCGATGGAACATGTTCTGCGGCAGACACCCGCGCAGGCGATTTGCGTTTCACCTGAGGTGCAAAACCCGACCGCATTGCACACACCGCTCGAGCGGCGCAAGGAGGTGGTTGAAGTCGCGCGAAAATTCGACGTTCAGATTGTTGAAGACGATTGTTACCGCATGGGTGAGGCCAAAGAGCCCAGCTATCGTGCTTTGGCCCCGGAACGAGGCTGGCATGTGTCATCGATCTCAAAAGTGCTGACACCATCGCTGCGCGTCGGGTTTGCTATTGCACCCAAAGAGCGAAATGTGGATTTGAGGCGCTCTGCGGAGTACGGGTATTTTGGGTTGGCGCAGCCCCTGGCGGAACTCACCCGGTTGCTTTTGTCCGATCCCCGCACGCGTCAGATCGCCAAGGATGTGCGTTCCCGAATGGGAGAGTATGTGCGCGTCACGGTGAATGCGCTGGGTGGTTTTGACCTGACGTGGGCACCAGACGTACCGTTTGTCTGGCTAAACCTGCCATCTGGCTGGCGGGCCGCAGCCTTCAGTCGGGCGGCTGAGCGGGAAGGAATACAACTGCGTTCAGCGGACGAGTTTGCCCTGCGCGACGGGCGCGCGCCGAACGCTGTACGCATTGCGATGAACGGGCATGTGTCGTTGCAACGGTTCGAGGATGCAATGCTTCGGCTGCGTGCGTTACTGGATAATCCACCCGAGCAAATCAGCGTTTAGATTGGGGTAAAATAATACCTATTTTATAAGACATTGTTCAGCAACGATAAAAACTGATTTACTGTGCTTGACGTACACGCAAGCTCCCCATAGAACCCCTCCATCGAATTCGGGCCGCTCTGTCTTGGGGCGGTCTTTCACATCAAACAGGACTATCCTGCCATGAAAACCTTTTCTGCAACACCTGCAGACATCGACAAGAAATGGATCCTGATCGACGCCGAGGGTGTTGTTCTGGGCCGTCTTGCCTCGATCGTCGCCATGCGCCTGCGTGGCAAGCACAAAGCGTCGTTCACCCCGAACATGGACATGGGCGACAACGTCATCGTGATAAACGCTGACAAAATCCAGATGACCGGCAAGAAGCGCGAAGAAAACTTCTACTGGCACACTGGCCACCCGGGCGGCATCAAGTCGCGCACCAAGCAGCAGATCCTTGAGGGTGCACACTCCGAGCGCGTCGTGACCCAGGCGGTCAAGCGCATGCTGCCGGGCAACCGTCTGTCGCGTCAGCAAATGACCAACCTGCGTGTTTATGCCGGTGCCGAGCACCCGCACGAAGCCCAGGCCCCCGAAGTTCTGGACGTCAAGTCTATGAACAAGAAAAACACCCGGAGCTAATGACCGATGGCTGATCAGATCAATACTCTCGAAGAGCTGAGCGCCGTCGCAGGCGTTGAAACCGTGGCCGAAGAAGTCATCGTGCGTGAACCCGTACGTGACGAGCTGGGCCGCTCCTACGCCACCGGTAAGCGTAAAGACGCTGTTGCCCGCGTTTGGATCAAGCCGGGTTCCGGCAAGGTCACCGTGAACGGCAAAGATCAGGACAAGTATTTTGCGCGTCCGGTTCTGCAACTGATCCTGCGCCAGCCGTTCCAGGTTGCTGGTGTAGAAGGCGAATTCGACGTTGTCGCAACCGTCAAAGGCGGTGGCCTGACCGGTCAGGCCGGTGCGGTCAAGCACGGCATCTCGAAAGCGCTGCAACTCTATGATCCCAACCTGCGTGGCGCACTGAAAGCCGCAGGCTTCCTGACCCGCGACAGCCGCGTTGTGGAACGTAAGAAATTCGGTAAGCGCAAAGCCCGCCGTTCGTTCCAGTTCTCGAAGCGTTAATCGCCGGGACAATCCAAAAAGAAAGGGCTCGCATCTGCGAGCCCTTTTTCGTTGCATTTACGATGTCTTATTCCTCGTAGACGAGCTTCCACGCTCCGTTTTCAACAACATTGACGAACACGGTATCTGCGCCTTGGTGATCATCCGGC
This sequence comes from Ruegeria sp. BHSB064, assembly GCF_059613205.1. NCBI lineage: Bacteria > Pseudomonadati > Pseudomonadota > Alphaproteobacteria > Rhodobacterales > Roseobacteraceae > Ruegeria > Ruegeria sp. BHSB064. The sequence continues at coordinate 8,046 of NZ_JBXWSB010000114.1, read as the reverse complement.
CCATAGGTGATGTGGTTGCCGACCAGATCGTCCTGATAATCCAGCGACTCCATGGCTGCGATGAAACTGTCATGGGTCAGATCCGGGCCCGCGGCCTCAAGCGCTTTGACCATCATTTCGGCAGCGGAATAGCCCAGCATCGCAAACCCAACCGGATCTTCGCCTGTTGCGGTCCTGTACTCTTCAATGAACGCCGCTGGGGCGGGCTCATCGGCGCGCGCCCACAGATCTTTCCACGATGCGGCGGCATAGAAGCCATCGGTCACGCCGCCGGGAACCTGCGCGACTACCGTCAGGAAGCTGGCCGAAGTGCCCAGGAATTTCATTTCCGTCAGGCCCATCTTCTTGGCAGTACCCACCACGGTTATGGCCTGACGAACGCCCAGCGCCATCGTGACAATGTCGCAGCCTTCTTCCTTGAGTTTGCTGAGCGAACCCACAAAATCGGTTTCATCTGGTTTGTGCGTCGTCTCGGATCCAAATGTGATCCCGGCCTCTTCGGCCCCGGCCTTGCTGCCCTCAAGAATTTCCTCGCCGAAATCGGTGGGGAGATACATGCTGCAAACGGTTTGCGACCCAAATTCTCCGGCAAGGTATTTCACGCCAATACGGGCTTGGTCATAGTACGTCGAGAATGAGGTGAACTTGTTGCGCATCGGCTCTTGCAACATCTGCCGCGCCGCTGTCAGGGGCGCAACGTTGGGAATACCCTTTGGGTCCAGCAGCTTGAACCCAGCCATGTTCATCGGCGTGCCCAGCGATTGCAGCATCGCGAACACCTTGTCCCGGTTCAGCAGTTTGTTGTAGCCCTGCATGGCACGCGGCATCTGATAGCCATTGTCTTCGACGACATAGCGAATTTGTCGCCCGTGCACGCCACCGGCTGCATTGACCCGGTCAAACACGACGTTTGCTCCTTTGGTGGCCGGAACGCCGACAGCAGCGAAGATACCGCTCAGATCGTTGACCGACCCGATGACGATTTCATCATCGGTGACGCCCTGGGTTTGCGCCAAACCCATGGTTGCCGAGGCGGTCAAGGCCGTGGCGACAGCCAATAGTTTGAATGACTTTCTCATTTCTCTCCTCCCGAAATTCCCTTGTCTAACTGTACATGTCTTCAATCAGATGTCCGTGTTTCTTTTCCACCAAACCCCGTTTCAGCTTCATCGTGGCGGTGAGTTCATCGTCTTCGGCTGTCAAAAGCACGTCGATCAGTCGAAAATCCTTGATCTGCTCGACCCGCGCAAACTCGGCGTTTACGGCTGCAACTTCGGCACCGATCAGGTCTCGGATCTCGGGCGCGGCACACAGTGAAGCGAAATTTGAAAACGGGATTTTACGGTCTTGGGCAAATTTTTCGACATTGTCCTGATCGATCATGATCAGAGCTGTCAGGTATTTCCGCCGGTCGCCGATCAGGATTGCGTCAGAAATATAGTGACTGAACTTCAATCGGCTTTCGATTTCGGCCGGGGTGATGTTCTTACCGCCGGCTGTGATGATGATGTCTTTCAGGCGGCCTGTGATGGTGACATAGCCATCCTTGTCGATATGTCCCATATCCCCGGTGCACAGCCAGCCGTCGGCAGTAAATGTCTCAGCCGTCTTTGCGTTGTTGCGCCAATATCCCTGAAAGATGTTCATGCCCTTAAGCTGGATTTCACCATCTTTTGAGATGCGAATGTCACAGCCTTCGACGACTTGGCCGATGGTGCCGACCCGGTTGCTTTCAACGGTGTTGAGCGTGGCCAGCCCAGCAGTTTCGGTCATCCCAAAGCCTTCGACCAAAGGCACGCCGATGGCCCAGTACCAATTCAGCAGGTCCGTCGAAATCGGCGCAGCACCCGTGCCGCCCCGACGCAGTTTATCCATGCCCAGCATACGGCGCAGGTTCTTCAGAACCAGTTGGTCCCAAATCCAGAATTGAGCCGCGATACCTGCGGGAACAGGCTTTCCTTTGGTCACATACTCGGCGCGACGCGCGCCAGCTTTTAGTGCCATCCCAAAGGCTGCGCGCCCCAATGGCGTGGCTTCCTGTGTGAGGATCTGAACTTGCGCGTAGATCTTTTCCCAAACGCGCGGCACAGCCGTGAAGGTCGAGGGTGAGACCTCTTGCAAGTTCGCAAAGACGGTTTCCGGGCTTTCTGCGAAATTCACGGTGCATCGGGCAGCCAGTGGGAAATAGACGGACACGTCCCGTTCCAGAATGTGGCAGAGCGGCAGGAAGCAAAGCTGCTCATCACTGGCCAGAACCGGCAAGGCCCGCGCGCCGGATTCAATCGCAGCAAGGATATTCTCGTGGCTCAGCATTGCGCCCTTGGGCTGTCCCGTGGTGCCCGAGGTATAGACAAGCAGGGCCGTATCCTGCGGCTTCGCCAGCGCGATTTCGGCCTCAAACCGCCCGGGATCGGCTGCCTCTGCCTCTCGGCCAAGCGCATAGAGGTCGTCGATCATCATGCAGCGCGGGTGCTTGAGGTCGTGCAGACCTTCGTCTTCCAGAATGATCACCTTGATCAGATCCGGAATGTCGGCCTCGATTTCCAGGAACTTGTCCAGATGCTCTTCGTCTTCGACAATAAGGAATTTGCTGCCACTGTCATTGATCAGGTATCGCAACTGACTGGCCGAGTCGGTGGTGTAAACGCCCGAGGCTATGCCCCCGACGCCCTGAATACCCATGTCGAACCACGCCCATTCTTTGCGGTCCTCGGACAGGATTGAAACCACATCGCCCCGTTCCAGCCCCAGTTTGCGTAACGCCAACCCGATCCATTTGGCGTGTTGCCAGTAATCGGCCCAGGAATAGGATTTCCAGATGCCCAGATCCTTTTCCCGATGCGCGGTGCGCTCGCTCAGTTCTGCGCAGCGGTGTTGAAACAATTCGCTGATGGTTATGCATCCATCCACCCGCAGCGGCCTTTGACCCGTCGTTGCGTTGAAGCGCACGCCGTTGATTGTGGTCTGTGGGGGCAGGGGGGTGGCGTCCATCCTTGTTACCTCCACGTCTTTTTTCGTTTCCAGCGCCGGTTTTCCCGCGCACCGTCTTCGCGCACACCAAGATAGAAGTTCTGGATGTCCTCGGACTTCAACAGAGCCTCGGCTCTTCCGTCCATGACGATGCGACCAACCTCCATCACATAGCCATGATGGGCCAGATCCAGTGCCGCATGAGCGTTCTGTTCGACCAGCATCATGGTCATCTGCTGTTCCTGATTGAGGCGTCTGAGGATCTCGAAAATCTCTTGCACCAGCATCGGCGACAGGCCCAGCGAGGGTTCGTCCAGCAACATGATGCGGGGACGGGCCATCAGCCCACGCCCGATGGCCAACATTTGCTGCTGACCGCCTGACAGTGTGCCAGCCTCTTGCCCGCGGCGGTCTTTGAGAACCGGGAAGTAACTGAAGACCAGCTCACGATCCTGTTCGATCCGGTCTTTGTCCTTGCGGGAATAGGCACCAAGGCTGAGGTTCTCATCAACAGTCAGCAGTGGAAAGACCTCGCGCCCTTCGGGGATATGCACGATCCCGCGTCGCACGACCTTGTGCGGCTCGGCCCCCTGAATGTCATCGCCATCAAAGGTGATTTGTCCCTTTTCCGGATCCATCACGCCCGAAACGGTCTTCATCAGCGTCGTCTTTCCCGCGCCATTGGCCCCGAGGATCGACACGATCTGCCCCTCGTGCACATCCAACGACACGCCGCGAATGGCCATGATGGGGCCGTAAAAACTTTCGACGTTGCGTATTTTCAGGATCGGCTCGGTCATGAAGCTTTCCCCAGGTATGCTTCGATAACGGCCGGGTGGGCCTGCACTTGGGCCGGAGAGCCCAGTGCCAGTTCCGCGCCGTCTGCCATCGCCAAAACCCGGTCTGACACGCCTGAGACCAGGCCCATGTCATGTTCCACCATCAGCACGGTGATGCCCATCTGACGCCGGATGTCATCGATCCACCACCGCATGTCACTGGTTTCTTCGACCGACAGGCCCGAGGCGGGTTCGTCCAGCAACAGCAGTTTGGGATCAGTTGCCAAAGCGCGCGCGACCTCAACCACCTTTCGCACGCCATAGGGCAGCCCCGCGATCATCTTGTCGCGATAGGCCTGAAGATCGAGAAAATCGATGATCTCTTCGACCTTCTCGCGGTTCTCGATTTCCTGACGTCGGGCAGACGGAAGGAACAAAAGCTCGGACAGCAGATTTGTTTGTCGATGCCGATGCCGCCCAACCAGAAGGTTTTGCAAAACGGTTGCATGTTCGAACAGTTCGATGTTCTGGAACGTCCGCGCCACGCCGAAGGCTGCGACACCCGAGGGTTTGACACGCAGCAGATCATGTCCATCGAACCGGATCGACCCGGCATAGGGCTCGTAGAACCGCGAGATCAGGTTGAATACGGTCGATTTGCCAGCACCGTTTGGGCCGACGATTGCAAAAACCTCGGCCTCCAGCACTTCGAACGACAGGTTATCAACCGCAGTGAGACCGCCGAACTTCAGAGTCACATTTTCAAATTCCAGCAGGCTCATCTCAGACGCTCCGTCTTCAGATAAGATTTTTGCCGTTTGAACATGTCCTTGCGGTAGAAGGGAAACAGCTCGAACCAGGTGCGGATCTTCAGCCAGCGGCCAAAAAGCCCCATGGGTTCGAACAGTATGAAGACGATCAGGATCATGCCGAAGATGCCGAATTCCAGCCCCGGAATAGCGACTGTGTTGCCGCCGAACAGGGCGCCGACATATTCCTTTGAGATTGACAGGAATTGAGGCAGGAATCCGATCACGATCGCGCCCAGAAATGCTCCGTGGATCGAACCCAGACCACCGATCACGATCATCATCAGCAATTGGATCGAGATCAGAACACTGAACGTTTCATTGTTGAAGGCTCCGGCAAACAGCCCCATCAGCGCTCCGGCCCAGCCCGTCACAGCACAGGACAAGGCGAATGAGATCATCTTGGTGCGCGCGATGTCGATGCCCATCGCCTGTGCCGAAACCTCGGAGTCGCGTACAGCGATAAAGCTGCGCCCCAAAGGCGCGCGAAGCAGGTTGATGTATCCCAACGTCACAAGGACAGCGACGGTCAGAACCAGCCAGAAGAACAGATCAGGCGTACCCCAGCGATCTACCAAATGGCCAAAGATCTCGACCCCGCCGATATACTTGCCAGCGACACCTCCGGTGATGGGTTCGGACAGAACGATTATGTCGTCCATCAGAATGGAAAGGGCCATGGTGAAGATGGCCAGGTAAATCCCATGCAGCCGCAGGGCAGGGATGGCGACTGTCACGCCCGCGATGCCGGTCAATATCCCGGCCAGCGGGAAGGAGATCAGAAAAGGAACCCCTGCTTCGATCAGGGCAACATTGGCATAGCAGCCAAAAGCCAGAAAGGCTGCGTGTCCCAGACTGACTTGTCCGGTATGTCCGGTCAGGATCATCAGCCCCAGACCGGCAATGGCCCAGATCAGAACGTTTGTCAGTTCGCCCAGATAGAATGCGTCCAACCACCAGGGGGCCGCTGCAACGACGGCCAGAAGGATAAGATAAAGACTCAGCTGATACCGGTCTTTCCAAGGCCGGATGTCCTGCATGTAGTTGGTTTTGAACACAATCCGCATGAGTCAGACCTTTTTGACCCGAACCTGACTGAAAAGCCCGTTGGGCCGGAAAATCAGCACGGCCAGCAGTAAAGCATAGGGGGCAACCTGGCTGTAACCCGCGGCAATATACCGGCTGGCAAAGGGTTCAATCACGCCGACGATCAGCCCTCCGGCCAATGCGCCCGGTAGACTGCCAAAGCCGCCAATGACCGCTGCTGCAAAGGCCTTGATGCCCAGCAATCCGGTGGTCGGGTCCACCGCGCCCTTGGCGGCAAAAAGGATACCGGCGATTCCGGCAACGACTCCGGCCAGAGCCCAGATAAAGCCCTGAACGCGTTTTACTGGAATGCCCATGTAGTAAGCCGCCAACTGATTTTGCGATGCGCCCTGCATCGCAAGACCGAGTTTGGTGCGGCTGAAGAAGATATAAAGCGCCCCGGTCAGAAGGATCGTGACGACAATCACCGCCACATCCTCCATTCCCAGTACCAGACCACCAAATCGGACCTCTTTCCCTGCAAGCGGGTTTTGCAGCGTTTGCGGTTCATGCCCCCAGATCAGCCCCGCAACAAAGCGGATCACGAACCCCAAAGCGATGGTCAGTATCACCACGGCGGTTTGGCTTTCGCCGAACAGCCGCCGAATAATCAGCCGATCCAGCAGATAGCCTAAGGCACCCATAATCCCCAGCGATATTGGCAGGGCCATCCAGAAGGGCAGGCCGATATACTCGGTATTCGTCAGGCCGATGGTTACAAAGGCCCCCAGCATCATGAAATCGCCTTGCGCGAAGTTCACAGCCTCAGTTGCCTTGTAGATCAGAACAAAGCCAAGTGCGATCAGGCCATAGACGCAGCCGTTTGCCAGTCCGCTGATCAGCAGCTGTGCGTTATCCAAACTGTCCTCCCTCCAACGACCAACCGATGCCGTTAGCCACACACAGGTCCTCAGGGTGCGTGCGGTTCTTCTACTATGGCGTGATTATCACCTTTCCGTCACTCTTTTTCAGCGCATTGGCTAAATTTGGCACCAAATCTCTGAGTGTAAGGTGTTCAGAAACATCCGTTTTCCAGCGCCCGTCTGCAAAACGTGCCTGAACCTCGGCCACCACCCGCATCTGATCTGCCGGTGGCGTCGACATCATCCATTGTGTCAGCCAGAAGCCTTCGATCCGCTTGCCCATAAAGATCAATTGGCCGGTCTGGGTCAGGGTCGGTTCTTCGGTTGACAGCCTGCCATAGGTGATCCAGCGCGCCCGGTTCGGCATGGCGCAGAACAGCTGTTCTGAAAGCTGGTCAGTCACGGCGTCAAGAAATACGCGTGGCTTCATGGACGCGCTCAATCCGGCGAATTGCTCAACAACATCTGAATCTGTCGTCACCAAGACTTCGGCAGCGCCGAGGCTCTTCAACGTCTCAACGGTCTCAGAGCGCCGCACGAGCGCAATGGGTTTCAACCCGAGATCCCTGCCAAGACTACACACGAGCTTACCAAGCTGACTGGTCGCGGCAGAAACCACAAACGCGTCGCCATCTGCCTTGGCCATGTCCACCATCGCCATCGCGGTCAGTGGATTGACGATTTGCGCGGCGCCGTCGTCGTCCGAGATATCTGGGCGCAAAGGAATGCACATCTGCATCTGCGTGACGACATACTCTGCCCACGCCCCGGACCCGGCGGCGACAAATGCAACGCGCTGACCTTTCAGGGCTTCGGCACCTTTGCCGGTGGCTACAACATCACCGCACCCTTCGAAACCGGCGGGGGATCCTTTTACACGAGGTTGGCCATACTCACCCTTAATGAAATGCAGGTCGGATGGGTTGACCGATGCGGTGCGCAGTTTGATCAGAACCTGACCCGGACCGGGTTGTGGTACAGGCACTTCTGCGGGTTCAAGCCATTCGGCTGCATCCGCAATCACCGGCCCACTGGATGTGCCGGAATATCCGTCATGCTTCAAAATGGTGGCAAACATGGTTTGCGGCAAATCTGTCATTTGGTCATCCTTGATTAAACTGGAGTGACACGCGCCGTATCGAAACAAAATGCTCAGGAAGACATGGCGCGGGCAGGGAGTCAGAATGAGCCAATCAAAAGCCGCTTAAGGCGTCAATTCAATGCCGAAATAACGTGGGGGCACCCAGAATGCACCCAAGGGGCGGGGCTTACCCATAAGGGCAGCCCCAAGTATTTTATTGTTGGGTCAAAAGGTTGGTCAGTTCCTGGATTTTCTGAGCGATCGTTTCCGGCGATTCTTTGATGTCGTTCACGATCTGGATCGCTTGTTCCTTCAGGTCCGCAGCCAATGTGCTTTCTTCCAGAGACGTCATGATGCCGTCATAGTCGAAATTGGCAGGGTTCAGCTTGCCTTCCTGGATCCAGGAGTTCAGCAGCTCTTGCCCCTGACCAGCCAAAGCAGCGACCTGATCGCCCGCT
>NZ_JBXWSB010000113.1:0-14387 GCF_059613205.1 Ruegeria sp. BHSB064 | reverse complement strand
GGAATACCTGCAAAACTGAGTGTTTTTCTTCGCACAAAAGTTACGTCGCTGTCCTGCCTTGGCTAGCCCGGCTATAACCAGAAAGAGACTATTGTTTGTCAACGCGGTCTCCAGTCGGGTCTTTATTGCTAGGTTGTTTTGGTCCTCAGAGGGGTTTGGGTCAAAAATGGGTGCGCTTCATCCGCGTTTTTTCGCTCGTTGGTCAGGAAGGCATGAATGTCAATCACGATACACTTTGATATCGTTCAAATTGGAAGCAAAAGCCTCTTCGACTTGCGATGGCAGTGTTTGACTTAATTCCCATTCGGCGGAGCCAGATTTGACCGAAATCGACGCGCAAAAATTCGCAATGGAGGCCGAAAGAAGACTCACAAAGGCCGAACAGCGCGGACTACGCCTGGCGATTGCCTGTCGCACCTTCATTACCGCTGCAGCGTTTTTCTGGTACTTGGGGTCAACACTGTTGTTTCCTGAATTCAGTACGCGCCCAGTCACGACTTTCGCGTTGTTCGCGTTCACTGCAATTGGTGTCACCCATCTCGTGTTGATTGGCACCAGCTATGACAGGCCGTGGATCAAATATACCGTTTACGCACTGGATTCACTGGCGATCTGTTCACTTTTTGCGCTCGTACCCATCAGCAGGGCCGACGACGTGCCACAGATCATCGCGTTCCGCGCTTATGGAATATACTACCTCTTTCCGATTGTAGCATTGTCGTGCCTCAGCCTCTCCTGGCGTCTTGTGCTCTGGACTGGCGGCCTTTGCGTGCTTGGATGGTGGGCGGCATTCATTTGGGTCACGTTGCCGATGGAACGGACGTTGTCATGGGCAGATATGTCTGCGATGGCCACCCGCGAAACCTACGAGACTGTGTTTCTTTCAATTGACTTCATAGGCCGTGGCAATCGCATCGAAGAATCCGGAATGCTACTTTTCGCGACATGCATACTGGCAATTGCTGTATTCAGGAGCCGAGCGGTCTTCTTCGCGCAAGTTGAAGCTGATCTGGAACGCGGTCGGGAGCGCGCAAAGCGACAACATGTCTCGGACCTTCTTGGCAAATACCTGCCGGAAGCAATTGCGAAGAAGCTCATTGACGACAACGCGCCGCTGAAACCTCAGAAATCGTTTGGTACGGCGCTCGTGATGGATATTGCTGGGTTCACTAGATTTTCCTCACAACATTCCCCGGACGAAGTGATCAGACGTCTCGATGTCTTTCTCACGGGCGCGACCGAGGATGTTTCAGCCGAAAATGGGATCGTGATTTCTTATCTTGGCGACGGATTCCTTGTCACATTTAACGCACCGGTCAAAGTCAAATCGCCTGCGAACGCTGCGATAAGAACTGCCGAGGCCTTGCACGCGACCGCGGCCAGGCATGGATTTTCAATCCGGATTGGCATCGCAAGCGGAGAGCTCGTCACAGGCACGATCGGGTCCGACACCCGTCAGTCTTTCACCGTGTACGGAGACCCCGTCAATCTAGCCTCTAGGTTAGAGGCGAAGTGCAAATCGCTCGGTGCGGCGATGCTTTTGAATGCCGCGACCAATGACGCTCTGCCGGGGATCGATCGACTACAAAGCTTTGGTTCAGTTGAGATAAATGGTCTGGCCGAACCTGTCGCCGTGTTTGGTAGCGACAAACAGTGATTAGTGCCAAAAGAAAGAATCTGTCCAGAAATGAATGGCTGCACTGCGGGCTGCATTCGCAGCGCCGCGAATAGGCGTCAAACGTCGGCTTCTCTAATTGGGCGTTTGGGTCAAGCTCGTTTTCCTTCTTTTGTCGGGATCATTGTCTCTCATCCGGGTCACGCTATTGGCCGGGATCAAACGAACATCATGTCCGAGAGCGCTCAGTTGGCGCGCCCAGTAGTGGCTCGAACTGCAAGCTTCCATTCCTACCAAGCAAGCTGGAAGGTCTTCAAAGAAAGTCAAAAGCTGCGCCCACCTTATCGCGCGATTGAAAACAACATCGCCGTTTTCAGCAATGCCATGGACTTGCAAGATGTTCTTAGCGAGATCTATACCAATTGTTGTAACCTGCATTGGGTGGCTCCTCTAATAGCAGTCATGACAACTGCACTATGGCGCATTGCAACGCCGGTTGGAGCAGGAGCCATCCACCCCATCAGGTTCGACGGGCCGCGCCGCAGCATTGAGTTCAGGTCATCAATGTCCGGATTGGGCCGGTTAGTCTTGATAGTTATTTAGCCGAGCTGCAGAAGCTGCAGCCGCCAATGACCTCAAGTTCCAAATGTTCTCGGGTTTTAGCAATTATAAGATTGGTCATTCTGTTTCTGACGACCTTGCCCATAAATTGATATCTTCTTCCGAACTGATTTCATCGATCTTTTTCAACTCGTCAGAACTGAAGTCGAGATTATCAACAACGCCTGCGCAGTCGACGATCTGTTCCGGCCGGGACGCGCCGATAAGTGCGGTGGTCACGCGCCCACCTCTGAGTACCCAGGCCAGAGCCATTTGCGCCAGAGTCTGACCACGAGCTTCGGCCATGTCGTTCAGAGCACGGACACTTGCCAGAGATCGCTCGTTAATCATGCCATCGAGCAGCGACTTTCCTTGTGTGGCACGGCTGCCATCCGGAATATCGCGCAGGTATTTCGACGTAAGAATTCCTTGTGCCAGGGGCGTGAAGGCAATCGATCCTACCCCAAGATCGTCAAGGGTATCGAGCAAACCGTCCCGCTCCACCCAACGGTTGAGCAGATTGTAAGAAGGCTGGTGAATCAGACAAGGTGTCCCAAGATCGTTGAGAATCTTCACCGCCTCGCGCGTGCGTTGGGAGTTGTAGCTCGAGATACCTGCGTAGAGCGCGCGACCCGACCGTACGATATGATCCAAGGCACCCATTGTCTCTTCGAGCGGGGTGTCGGGGTCAAAGCGGTGGGAATAAAAAATGTCGACATAATCAAGCCCCATGCGCGCGAGTGATTGGTCACAGGACGCAATCATGTACTTGCGCGACCCCCATTCTCCGTAAGGTCCCGGCCACATGTCGTAGCCTGCTTTGGAGGAAATGATCAGCTCATCCCTGTAACCCGCGAAATCCGTTTTGAGGATCTCGCCAAATGCCTCTTCGGCTGAACCGGGTGGTGGACCGTAGTTGTTCGCCAGATCAAAGTGAGTGATCCCATGGTCGAACGCTGCACGACACATGGCGCGCTTGTTTTCGTGCGGTGAGTCTGCACCGAAATTGTGCCACAGCCCCAAGCTGACAACAGGGAGCTTAATACCGGACCGCCCACATCGCCGATACACCATCCGCTCGTAGCGGTCTGGCTCTGGGGTGTACGGCATGGGTTTTGGCTTTGGCGGTCGTTGAGCTTTGGTCATGCGCACATAATCAATGGATTGTCGGGCCTGTCAAACGGATCACCTCCAGTAAGATCGACACGAGTTTCAGCGCGTCCAGGATGGGTGCTTATGGTTGGTCTTACTTCAAGCACTAAAGTCTTACGATTTGATCGATTGCATTCGGTACCGCCGCATAGACGCCGCGAAAGTCTGCAAACCGGGCTGCAACCGCAGCATCAATATGGCGGATTGGATGTCGGCTCTGGGCCGCCAAGAGCTCAGTTCTCGCAACAGCCGCAAATGTTAGGGTGAACATCTGTGATTGTTGTTTCGCGCAGGCGGTCCGCAAGGCTTTGTTCAGTATCATCGAGGACTTCTGCAACGCAAATTTGCAGGTCTGTCTCTACGCTGCCGTGTGAAGATCGGTGCCACGTCTCGATACAAGCCTTTCGTCCGACGCCAAGTAAACGTCTGCACGCGTGATACTGACCGCGGATTTGGTGAAAGACAGAAATTTCCAACAATCATTTATACGGCAAAAAGGAATTCGACAGAGCCGAATTCAAAGCACTGATTGATACTTGCCCCGGAAAGTTTCGAAAACCCCGATCGTTCGGCGCGCAATACCTGTCCAGCCAAATGTTCGGCGGGCGAATCTTGCGCCTTCTACCATGAGTTTCTCTCGCAACCAGGGGTGCTGCATGGGCATACTTACCATTGCAGCAAACTCTTGCGGGCGCGTTGGGTCGGCTATTAGCGCGTGACGACCAAACTCGACTTGTTCGAAAAGACCACCACGCGTGGTCAGGACCGTTGGTGTCCCGCTCGACATAGCCTCTACAGCGGTCATTCCGAAAGGCTCATAGCGTGACGGAAGCGCAAAAACTCCTGGCGCACGGTAATAGTTGGCAAGATCGTCATCCTCCACGTACCCGCGCCAATCGACAAAATCCGCGACCCCCAAATCCGCGGCCTGTTTCTTCCAGCTATCGATCAACTTTTTATCATCGCTTGAATTTGCTCCAGCCGCGAGAACCAGGCGGGCGTTCGGTTGCAAAGCCAGCAAATGCGGCATCGCTTGTATGATCAGGTCGTATCCCTTGTTCGTTGCAGCACGGCCCACGACATAGACGTCATTGTGGGACATATTCAGCCTTTGGCGAATTTCGGCAACCTGCGTCGGCGTCACAGCAGTAAACCGCTGTTCATCAATGCCTGGAGGAATCATGGATATGTGCTCGCTTGGAAGGTCGTAGTGATCTTCGATCAACTGAACCTGCTGCTCACTTGTTGCAATAACGTGATCGCAGCTACGGTATAGCACGAATTCTTTTTGAATGCGTTCCTCAAAACGGTAGTTCGCTGCTTTGCCTTCTCCGAGGCTTTTCATATCCTTGGCTTTCCACCAGCCCAGAGAATGTGGCGTGTGAACATGGGGTATCTGCAGTTCTTCGGCGATTTTTTGGCCTGCAAAACCTGCGTCCCAGTAATGGCTGTTCACCACATCGTAGGATAACCCGTGTTTTCGAATTGCGGCCAAAAGGTTGGAAACAAAATCCCCATACCAGTCGTGCATATCCTCCTTGCGAATGAAATCGGTCCCGCCGAAAGGGATGCGCCATACTCTCAAGTTCTCATTTATCCGGTCTTCGGCAGCCTGATCTTCAAACCGCCGTGTCACGACATCCACTGTGTAGCCAAGGCGCGCAAACCGTTTGGCAAGTTCCATCACAAAGACGACCTGTCCACCAGTGTCCGGTTTTCCAAGTTCGGGTGAACCCGCCACGTAGCCGTGCAGCGAGATCATCAATAGCGAACCTGAATTGTCGTTGCTCATATTAGCTGCATCCCTTTTGCAGGTTGTGCTGTAGTCTATAACACGCCAAAGTGCCGAAGTCCTTCGTGCACGCCTGCTGCGTACTCCCTCGTCGCGTGAAAAAATGAAGCGGGCCCCAACGCATCGATCAATTCTCGTCGTGCGTTTCCAACGACAATGCGGTTAGGCGCCGCAAGAAGCATATCCAGATCATTGCCACTGTCCCCAGCAACAACCAAGTTATCGAGTTGAATCCCGAAATGGCTGGCAACGAAAAGGGTTGCCGCTGCCTTGCCCGCGCCTTTGGGCAAAACGTCAAAGTCGTCACGACCAGACACGATAACATCGCAATCGACCCCTGCCTTAGACAAAGTCCTGCGCGCCTCAGCTTGAGCCTTTTGCGGGACAGCAAAGCTGACCTTGCGCTCTGTTTGAAAAATTCGGTTGTGTGGAAGATGGCCGAGGTCCGCGAGAACTGAAAAAACAATGTCATGCGGCCAACCGGAAAACCGGGCCTCCCACGCTGACAGTCTGGTTCCTTCAACCAAAATTTCTGTTCCCAGGGCAGTGATGACCGCATTGGGGCGCAGTGTATCAGGAAAGTCGTTCGCAAGAGTGGTCGCGACACTGGCCGCAGGCCGGCTGGAATTGACGGCAAACGTCACGTTCTTTCCCGCATCTTTCAGCGCTAAGGCAAGTTCCAGCAGTGCGTCCGCATCACCGGTCAAGGTATCATCGATATCACTTACCAGTAGCCATCGACGAGGCCATTGGTTCGACACACCATTCATGAGGCTGCCGGCGAGTCGGCTGCCGGCATTTTTAGTTCCGAATGGCGGGTCGAGGTATAGACCGTTTCCTCCTCGCTAACCGATCGCAACAGCCGTTCTATCTTAATCCCGTCAAGCTTGAGCTGCGCAGATTCCGAATAAAATCCGACGTGCCCCGTTAGGAACGCATCATCGACGACGCATAATGTAACCTGACCCCCAATCGAGAATTCGATATACGTACCATGCAAGACCACTTCGATCTCCCATTCTTGCTTTGCATTGTCGGTGACAAAATTACCGCTTTGCAGAGTTTCATAGTCGAAGGCGTTTTCGAATTCGGGACGCGGGTTGGCCCCCCAGCGCCTGATCTGGGCGTACCCTTTCACAAGGTCAAGCGACAGGTAGTACCCATCTCCTTCCTCAGAGCAGCGTAGGACCAGCCCGCACTTGCCGAGACCTTCAAGTTGTATGCGTGCGCGCAAACGAAAATCCTCGTGCTCACCTGGCAATAGAAATGCCTCGAAGCCGCTTGGACAAGTCACGTGAACGCTCCCATTGTCGCCGTGGATCGATGCATACGGATTCCTGAACATCGCGTCGAATTCTGCGGGATGAGTCACCTCAAAAGGACTGTGTGTGTTCGCATTGAAACCACGAAACGAACGCAATATCAGACGCCCTGCGTCATCCGTGGTCAATTCCTTGGGCGGCGGCAGAAGGCGCGTAGTGACTTCTTTACCGTAGGAAATCACTCGTCGCTGAAAAAAGTTGAAAAGCAGGAGCCGGTCATCCACATAACAAATCCGCGCCGCATAGTTTCCCTCAGGCAACAGGACATTGTCAGCAAAGTTCTTGTAAGGCCCTTCAATATCGTCTGCGTACCAATACCTGATTTTCGTATCCTCACGGATCGATCCGATTAGGTAATAGCGTCCGTCGATTTGAACAAGATTGGGAACTTCAACATCGTCATATAGCCTTGGATAGCAAAGGGGCGGGCCAAATTCGAAAGTGTCTGGCGCAGTTTCACGGGCGACGCCAACACAGCCACGGCGGACAATCGGACCTTCATTGACCCGCGCGGAAGACAGGAGCAAACGCTCGCCCGTTGCCTGGTCGCAAAAGAAGAAAGGGTCCCGAAAACTTACCCAATTCCGGCCTTCATCGACGCTCGATTCATACCACCTCCCAGAGATCTCGAGTGGGTATGAGCCATTGTCGCATCTCTCCCACGTATAAAGATCGTCCGATCTGGCACAGCCTACCCGTTGAACTCGACCATATTCACTGCGTGTCAGCCCGGTGTAGAACATCCGCCACGAACCTTCGCGTTCGGGATCCGGAGTCACGTGCATGGTCCATAGCATGTCGTCGTCCCAAGTGCCCGGATCTCCAACAAACAGTGCGTTTCGAACACGACGCCAGGTCATGCCATCCTTACTGACTGCATGAGCAATGAAATCGTGGTTCGGTAACACTAAGTGAAAAAGATGGTAGAGTCCGTCGTGATAGACAACGTCGACATCGCCGATATCGGACTGCAAAAATCCATGTGAAGCGTACATTGCTTTAGAATGTCGTAGGTATTGTCGCTATGCAACATGTCAGAATCGAAAGCGCTTTGTGATGCCGCACAAGCAATGTGACCTGCACAGGATGTAGGCAAGCTTCAAACTGAGACAATCAGGCATCCAAGTCTCGATGTTTGTCTTTAGCGCACTGTTTTGTTGCAAGTTTCAGTATTTTCCAACGAACATGCTGTCTTATCCTCCAAGAAATAGTCGATTTGTTGGATTCCGCTTGTCTGCTTAAGTGAGGGCTAGAAGCCTTCGATCATCGCTCAAATGAAAAGAACTGTCGTTTGCCTGGAACCAAAAATCGCACCCGCAGCGAAGGTCGGCAAGGCGGGCTGCAGACATTGCATTCAGTTGCTGTGCACATGGTCGGCTCTGGGCCGCGTTTCAATTTTCAGGGATCGACGTAGCCGATTTAGCTGAGAACATTCACTTTTGTTTTGCCATCTCAAACCGAAACTGCCGTTTTTAGCTGGTACTTCTCAACTTGGGATTTGCACCCTTGCAGGTAAGGTGTCCCGCGTTCAAGAACCAAGAATCTGTCGCCAAGTGCATACGCAAAATCAAAGTATTGTTCGACTAGGACAATTGCCATATCGCCTTGATCGCGCAGCATTCGAATGACTTCTCCTATTTGCTTAATTATGTTGGGCTGTATGCCCTCGGTCGGCTCGTCCAACAGCAAGAGCTTTGGCTTTGTGATCAACGCACGTGCAATGGCAAGCTGCTGCTGTTGACCACCCGACAGATCGCCCCCGCGCCGCGACAGGAACTCTTTGAGGATCGGGAAAAGATCAAAGATATATTCGGGGATGGTGTGATCGCTGCGGGGCAGGCAGGCAAAGCCGGTTTCGAGGTTTTCGCGCACCGTCAAAAACGGGAAAATCTCGCGCCCTTGCGGGACGTATGCCACGCCTTTTCTGGCGAGCTCGAAGGACGTGGCATTGCCTATCTCTTCGCCGTTCAGCACATAGTCGCCACCGCTGCGCGGATGCGTGCCGGATATCGCTTTCAAAAGGCTTGTTTTTCCAACGCCGTTTGTGCCCATCACGCAGGTCACCTGACCCTGACGCGCGGTGATGTCGACGCCGTTCAAGATCTGGCTGCCGCCATAGTGCAGAGTCAAATCGGAGATGTTTAGAAGGTCAGCGGCCAAGATAAACCTCAATTACTTTTTCGTTCCGGGTGACATGGTCCAACGATCCTTCGGCCAGAACCGACCCTTCGTGCAACACGGTGACTTTGCAGTTCAGGCGACGGACAAACTCCATATCGTGTTCGACAACAACGACGGCCCTGGTTTTGGCCGCTTCGACAAGAATGTCGGTCGTATGCTTGCGCTCTGCTGGGGTCATCCCGGCCGCGGGCTCGTCGACCAGCAGCAATTGCGGGTCCTGAGCCAGCAGCATCCCGATCTCGAGCCATTGCTTTTGCCCGTGGCTGAGTTCACCGGCTTTGCGGTCCAAGGCACTCTGCAATCCGATTTCCTCGGCCAGCGATGCAACTTTCTCATGATCTTCCTGACGCGCCCGGAACCGTAGCACGGCCAACGGCCCGCGTTTGTTTTTCAGGGCAAGCATCAAGTTTTCGCGAACGCTTTGATCTTCGAACACAGTCGGTCGCTGGAACTTTCTTCCCACTCCGGCCTGCGCGATCTGGCTTTCGCTCATGGACAGGAGTGAGACAGATTTTTCGCCCCACAGAACGTGACCATCATCCGGCTTGGTCTTGCCCGTGATGATGTCCATGAACGTCGTCTTTCCCGCCCCGTTCGGGCCGATGACGGCGCGCATTTCGGCCGGACCGATTTGGAATGTCAGGTTGTTTATCGCCTTGAACCCGTCGAAGGATACGGAGACGCCGGAGACTTCGAGAAGCGTGCTCATTCATTCGCCTCCTTTTCGCACAACGATCCAAGGTCTGGTCCCAGGTCGGCCCCATGTCGATCCGGTGCGCGGCGTTCCGTAAGCTTGTCGATCAGTCCCCCTATGCCGCGGGGCGCGAAAAGCGTGACCGCAACAAACGAGAACCCAAGCAGGATGGTCCACCAATCGACCCATTGGATCGTGTAGAACCCCAGCGAGATGTCGGGGGCCTGCCCGCCCGTGAACCATGTCGACAGCAACGAGACAAAGGCCGCACCGATCACCGCCCCGTACAGCCGTCCGCGCCCGCCGATCGCCACCCAAACGGCCAGATAGATTGACGCAATGGGCGCAATTTCGGCCGGGTTAATGATGCCCGCCTGTGGATAGTACAAAGCTCCCGCGATACCACAGATCACGGCGGTGAAGGTAAAGATGAAAAGCTTGTAGGCCTCGACCGAGTATCCAAGGAACCGGACGCGGCTTTCGTCGTCGCGGATGGCGCGAATAACCGATCCGAATTTGCCAGACACCACCCATGCGCAGACAAGGTAGCCAAGGCCTAGCGCCAAGGCGGACGCCCAGAAGAACAGGATCGAAACCGTTGATTGCGGCACGGAGTCCAGCCCTGGCAGGTTCTGCAGCCCCGACAAACCGTTGTTCCCGCGCAACCCGCTGTCGTTCTGGAACAGGTACAGGGACAGCGCCAGCGTCATCGCCTGCGTCAGGATCGACAGGTAAACCCCGGTCACCCGGCTGCGAAACGCCAGCCACCCAAAGATAAGTGCCAGAAGACCGGGCACCAACACGACGGCAGCCAGTTGCAGCGGCAGGGAATGTGCAAAAGCCCAGATCGGGGGGAACTCGGATGCGCCGACAACGCCGAAAATCTGGGTGGCAATGCCATCCGAGATTTCCTGGGCCGTCGGCGGCAAGGCAGAGGCCGCGAGGCTGTCGACCACGATAATCTCGGTACGGGCGTACATCAGCCACATACCGATGGCATAGCCGCCAATGCCAAAGAACGCCATGTGCCCCAGCGACAGGATACCTGTGTATCCCCACACCAGATCCATCGCCAGTGCAGCAAGACACAGGCACAGCGTTTTGCCCAAAGTTTTGATAAAGCTGGTGGAAATCAGCCCGATGCCAAACCCTTCGCCCAAAACGGTGATGATTGCAGTAAACAGGGACAGGAAGATCAGAAAGATCGCGACAGAGGGATAGCGCAGCACCAGTGGCTTGCGTATCGGTTCGACTGTAGAAGTCATGTCAACCATATCACGCTTTCGCCGCCCGACCTTTGAGCGCGATGATGCCGCGCGGTCGGAATTGAATGAACAGGATGATGAAAAGGATCATGTAGGTCTGCGCCGCCAGCGTATTGGACGGGTTGAACCACTCGATCCCCTTTTGCAGCGTTCCAACCATCGTCGCGCCCAGCAGCGTGCCCCAGATGTTGCCAACGCCGCCGACGACCACCGTCATAAAACTTTGCACGATGTAGTCAGAGCCCATCTCGGACGTGACTTTGGCGTACAGACCGATGGCCACGCCGGCGATGCCAGCAATGCCCGAGCCCAGACCGAACGTCAACATGTTGATCCGGTCCGGGTTGATCCCCATCGAGGATGCCATGCGGTTGTTCTGGGTTACGGCCCTCACCTCAAGCCCCAGCCGAGTTCGGTTCATGACGATAAGGAATAGCGACAGAAACAGCAGCGCCAGAACGAAGATCGCGATGCGGATGTAGCTGATCGACACGATGTCGTTCAGAACCATCGACCCATCCAACCATGCCGGAGCCGTCAGAGGACGCGCCTGCGTGCCGAATATATTCTTGGCCAGTTGCTGCAAGGCAATGGAAACGCCGAAGGTTGCCAGCAACGTCTCTAGCGGGCGGTGATACAGCCACCGAATGACCAGCCGCTCCAGCAGAACTCCGGCCCCGAAGGTCACGAGAAACGCACAGGGAATGGCCACAAGTATCGAAAGCGTCAGGTCAGGAATGAACAACTGCACCACATAGCCGGTATAGGCGCCCATCATGATAAACTCACCATGCGCCATATTGATCACGCCCATGACCCCGAAGGTGATCGCAAGACCGATCGCCGCGAGGAAATAGATCGAGGCCAGAGACAGCGCGTCCAACACCAGATCCGCTGTCTGGTTCAAAGCAACCTGCGTTTCGATGTTGTCCAAAGCCGCCTGCGCAGCAAGAGCTATGGGCAGGGGGGTTGAGACGTAAACCTTGAAAAACTTATGCTTTTGAACAGTTTCGGCAATATCTTCCTGTGTCACCAGCGGGGTCGCAAGACCTTGCTGGGCCAACACCTGATACGCGGCCTCTCGGGCGGCGTCCTCGTCAAGGCTCGCCACTTGCACACCCGCAACGGTATCGCCGTTTATGTTGGCGATCAGGGTTTGCTTTACCGCTGCGGCATCCACCGGTTCCGGGGCCAACCCATTTGCGACAAGAAGTTTATAGGCCTGGTCCTGCGTCAACTCGTCTGATCCGACCTCAATGCCAACCGCACCGTCCGGGATTTGATCTGCGACCTTGATTTCGGATGAAACCAAAGGATTGAGCGTTGCCCTGACATCAACACCCAGATCGCCGGCAAAGCTGTCGATTGCAGCAAGCCTCGCAGCCTCATCCTCATCAAAGCGAATGGTGAGCAAGCGTTCCAACCGGTCTTTGCGCGCCTTGAGGTCGGCGTCTTGTTCAGCTTCGATGGAACCCCGCAGGGCAGACAGGTGCGACGCCTCGGCGTCTCGCTCAATCGCTGTCAAAGCAGCGTCGCGTGTCCTGGGATTGGGGTCGTTCAGCTGAAACTGTACCAGCGCAGACGCGATCAACCCGCGAATACCAGAATTGGGTTTGAGTTGTTTGTATTCCTTCTTATCGACAACTCCGATCTCGACACCGTCAGATACATCAAAAATCTGCAACCCACCGTCAGCCTTTGAGGCAAAGACAAAAAGACCGTTTTCTTTGTTGAACCACATGTCCTTGGCCTGCCAACGCTCCAGAACGGTCTGCGCTTCCGGCAGTCCACTTTGCGCCAACGCGTCAATCGCGGGGCCAATCGTCTTGCGAGAGGATTTCTGGATCACCTCCGCGTGGGACTGCAATATCTGCTGAACCGGGGCGTCTGCGGATTGCGCTTGCAAAAGGGTAGGGGCCACAAGGACCAGCAGGGCAAGCACTGCCCGCCTGAACAGAAGCGTCATTTAGGAAGACCTTTGTTTTGAGCCTCGGGGCACAACTCGTGCGCCCCGAGGAATTCAGGTTCTTAGTAGTTGGACTTGATCTGTACGCAGCTCTCAGTTTCGGTGTTGTACATACCGCAACCCAGCTGTTTCCAATCCGACACGAGAATGGCAGATTCAGGCAAATAGTCGGTCCAGGCGTCGCCCGGAACTTCTTCTGTCTGGCTGATGATGTCGAACTGACCGTCTTCCTGGATTTCTCCGATCAGAACCGGCTTGGCCAGATGGTGGTTGGGCAACATCACAGCGGTGCCGCCTGTCAGGTTCGGGAATTCCTGACCGTACATGGCGGTCCGAACGGCGTCGACATCGGTGGTGTCGGCAGCAATCGCCGCGTTCACCCACATATTGAAGCCGATGTAGTGGGCCTCCATCGGGTCGTTGGTCACACGGTCTTCACCCATGCGGGCTTTCCACGCTTCGACCCATGCCTCGTTCGCATCGCTTTCGGCCGACTGGAAATAGTTCCAGGCCGCCAGGTGACCGACGAGGTTGGTGGTATCCAGACCGGCCAACTCTTCCTCACCGACCGAGAAGGCGACAACCGGAATGTCGTCAGCCGAGATACCGGCGGCAGCAAGTTCCTTGTAGAAACCGACGTTCGCATCGCCATTGATGGTCGAAATCACTCCGACTTTCTTGCCGTCTGCGCCAAGCGCGACCACGTCGGCCACAATCTTGGACCAGTCCGAATGACCGAACGGCGTGTAGTTAACGAAAATGTCCTCTTCCGCGATGCCCTTTTGCTTCAGATAGCTTTCGAGGATGTTGTTCGTGGTTCGCGGATAGACGTAGTCGGTTCCCAGCAGCGCGAATTTTTCTACTTCCAGCTCATCCAAGAAGTAATCCGTGGCTGGGATCGCCTGCTGGTTCGGCGCGGCACCTGTGTAGAATACGTTTTTCGAGCTTTCTTCGCCCTCGTACTGAACCGGATAGAACAGCAGTCCATTCAATTCTTCGATTACCGGCAGGACGGATTTGCGGGAAACAGAAGTCCAGTTGCCAAAGATCACATCAACTTCATGCACTGTCAGCAACTCACGCGCCTTTTCGGCAAACAGTGGCCAGTCCGAGGCCGGGTCTACAACGACGGCTTCAAGCTCGCACCCCAAAAGACCACCGGCTTCGTTTTGCTGTTCGACTAGCATTTCCATTGTGTCTTTCAGCGTCGTTTCCGAAATGGCCATGGTGCCAGACAACGAATGAAGGACGCCAATCTTGATCGGGCAATCGGCCAGTGCAGGCAATGAACTGGCCAACAGGACTGCGGCGGTTGTGGTGAGAAGTTTGGTGTGCATCAGCATTTCCTTTTATGCGACGCGCAGCAGGGTTGTTCGGGGCGCCGAAACGTCCCATATACCCCCCACGCATAATTGCGGTGTGCGAGGGCGTCTTCAGGTTCCTAGGCCGGGCACCTTCGCACATGTTCCAAGCCGTCTTGCGGCACTCCATAGTGCTAGGACAGTTCTCCCATGCGTTCAGAGTCTCATTGTCCAAGTGCTTGGATTGATTCAGGGTGTTGCTCAAATATGCGGCAATGCAGCACTATCCGCTTAACAATGCGGCATTGCAGCGAGGCGGTTCTTTATGCGCCACCTAGGATCAATAGGTTGCACTGATCCAAATACCGCTTGGCAGTGCTACGTGCCGCTAGGGTCAGGACTCATAGCCAGTATATGACGAGCGCTGCGAGTGCGACGGCGGACAAGAAGACCTTGGGGCACCTGTCATAGCGGGTTGCTACACGCCGCCAATCCTTCA
>NZ_JBXWSB010000112.1:0-14428 GCF_059613205.1 Ruegeria sp. BHSB064 | reverse complement strand
TTCCATCACGGCGGCAGAGACGATGTTCTCGGATGCGATCAGTTCGATCTCGTCGCGCTGACGACCCAGCTCGGACGTGATCGAGCCAAAAAGCTCAGGATCACGGTCCGATAGGGACTGGGTAAAAAATCCGTCTGTACGGTGCGGCGCATTCACGGGGCAATTCTCCTGTGGGAAGGGGTCGATGCAGTCCTCAGGGCGGCATCGACAAATTCGATTGGTATGTTTGGTGGGTCAGATCACCCGATCGCGTGGCTCCCGGCCTTCAAAGAAGTCACTCAGGTTATCCAAAACCCGGAACCCCATCGCCTCGCGTGCCTCGCGCGTGGCGCTGCCCAGATGCGGCAACATCACAAGGTTGTCGCATTGCAGAAGATCCGCACAGATGCGGGGTTCGCCGTCAAACACATCCAGTGCTGCACCGCCGATCATGTCGAACATCAGCGATTGAACCAGCGCCCGTTCGTCGATGACTTCACCACGCGCCGTATTGATCAGGAACGCGTCGGGTTTCATCAGGTCCAGCCTGCGCGCATTGATCATGTGGCGGTTCGCAGCCCCGCCGGGGCAATGAAGTGAGACGAAATCGCATTGCGGCAACAACTCATCAATCGACCCAACCTGAGTAGCATTGCACCCAGCCAATACAGCCGGGTCCACCGGGCTGCGGTTATAGACCAGCACGTCCATGCCAAAGCCATGATGCGCGCGGCGGGCCATTTCCTGACCGATGCGCCCATAGCCGATGATGCCAAGCGTCTTACCGCTGACCTTCGTCCCCACCAGATGCGTGGGCCGCCACCCGGTCCAGTTACCGGAACGCAGTTCGCGTTCACCCTCACCCGCCCGACGCGCCACCATCAGCAGCAGGGTCATGGCGATATCTGCTGTGCATTCGGAGAGAACATCGGGCGTGTTCGTCACGGTCATACCCAGCTCGCGGGCGGACGGCTCACAGATATGGCTGTAGCCCACTCCATAATTGGCGAGGATTTTGGTCTGCGCGCCTGGAACGTCCAGTGCTTCGGCGCTTAGCTTATCCGTTACAGTCGGCAGTACTGCGTCATAGGATTTCAACGCCTGCCGGATTTCGGCCGGCGACATGGGTTTATCCCCGGTGTTCAGCACAGTGTCATAGTCCTCGGCCAACTGCGCCTCGACGGCAGCAGGCCAGCGGCGGGTCACAAGAACCGAAGGTTTGACCATCACGCAGCCTCCATCACACGCGCAATTGTTTCACCAATCACGGCAGGATTTTCCGCCACGGTCACACCAGCGGCAGACAGGATTTCGACCTTCTCGCTGGCGCTTTCGCCAAAGGCCGAAATGATCGCACCTGCATGGCCCATGGTCCGCCCTTTCGGAGCAGTCAG
Organism: Ruegeria sp. BHSB064; assembly: GCF_059613205.1. NCBI lineage: Bacteria > Pseudomonadati > Pseudomonadota > Alphaproteobacteria > Rhodobacterales > Roseobacteraceae > Ruegeria > Ruegeria sp. BHSB064. Next base: position 13,055 of record NZ_JBXWSB010000112.1, on the reverse strand, counting down.
GCCCGCAACATAGGCAATCACCGGTTTGGTGATGTGGTCGCGGATATACTCTGCCGCTTCGGCTTCCTGCGGGCCGCCAATCTCACCAATCATGGCGATGACATGGGTGTCTTCGTCCTCTTCAAACCGCTGGAGGATGTCCTTGAACGAAGACCCGTTGATCGGGTCGCCCCCGATCCCGACGCTAGTCGAGACGCCAATCCCGCGCTCTTTCAACTGGGCTGCGGCTTCGTAGCCGAGTGTCCCTGAACGGCCAATGATCCCGACATGTCCGGGCAGGTAAATATGACCCGGCATGATACCCAGCAACGCTTTGCCCGGCGAAATTGTGCCCGCGCAGTTCGGACCGGTCAGAACCATGCGCTTTTCCTTGGGATAGCGGTACATATACCGTTTCACCCGGATCATGTCCTGCGCAGGAATACCGTCGGTGATGCAAACGCAGTAGCGGATACCTGCATCCGCTGCTTCCATGATCGAATCCGCAGCAAACGGAGGAGGAACGAAAACAAGGCTGGCATCCGCGCCGGTCGCCTCAACAGCTTGTTTGACGGTGTCAAAAACCGGAACACCTTCGACGGTTTCGCCACCCTTGCCGGGAACGACGCCGCCCACGACATTCGTGCCGTATTTCAGCATGTCCTTGGTGTGAAACCGCGCCATCCGGCCCGTGATGCCCTGTACGATGACACGCGAGTCGCGATCGAGAAGAATGCTCATTACACAGCCCTCATCTTGGTGCCTTGAGTAAGGTCGTTTTTCCATGCGCCCACGGCGCGTTCTGCTGCTTCCATCAGTGTTGTGGCGCGGATGATCGGAAGGCCGGACTTGGCAAGGATCTTCTGACCTTCTTCGACATTGGTTCCGGCCAGCCGAACCACCACTGGAAGGTCGATATCCAGTTCTTTCAACGCTTGAACGACGCCCTCTGCCACCCAATCGCAGCGGTTGATGCCTGCAAAAATATTGACGAGGATGGCCTGAACATTGGTGTCCGACAGAACCAGCCGGAATGCCTTGGCAACCCGCTCTGGCGAAGCCCCGCCGCCGATATCAAGGAAGTTGGCGGGCTCACCACCGGCCAGCTTGATCGTGTCCATGGTGGCCATGGCCAGACCGGCACCGTTCACGATGCAACCGATGTTTCCGTCCAAACCGACGTAAGACAGCCCCCGGTCCGCCGCGCGACTTTCGCGCGGGTCTTCCTGGCTTTTGTCACGCAGTTCGGCGATCTGCGGGTGACGGAACAACGCGTTGTCGTCAAAGCTCATCTTCGCATCCAGCGCCAGCACGCGGTCGTCACCGGTGATAACCAGCGGATTGATCTCGACCATGGTGGCATCCAAGTCGCTGAACGCGGCGTAGCACCCCTGCAGTGTGCGCACCATCTGCTGGATCAGCTTGGGTTCAAGACCAAGCTTGAACGCAATTTCACGCGCCTGGAATTCCTGAAGCCCAACAGCCGGTTCCACAATGGATCGCACGATGCTGTCCGGACGGTCGGCCGAGATATCCTCGATTTCCATCCCACCCTCTGACGAGGCGACGATCATCACCCGCTGGCTGGACCGGTCCAGAACAAATCCCAGATAAATCTCGCGATCAATCGGCACGGCGGCTTCGACGTAAACACGGTAGATGCCTTTGCCTTCCGGCCCGGTTTGATGCGTGACCAGCTTGCGACCGAACAAGTCATCGCAGGCCTGATAAATCTCGTTTTCAGTGTTGCACAGTTTGACCCCTCCGGCCTTGCCGCGCCCACCGGCATGGACTTGCGCCTTGACGATCCATTTGTCACCGCCCAGCTCGCGCGCCCGATAGGCCGCCTGCTCTGGGCTGTAGGCAAGCGCGCCCGCAGGGACGTCGACACCAAAATTGGAAAGGATTTCCTTCGCTTGGTATTCGTGGATATCCATTTTGTTCCGCTCCTGTTTATGCAGCGATTGATGTGCCGTAACGGCTTTCCAGCAAAGCCTCGATTGCGTCCTGATCGACCTCTCCGCCCAGTTCGCGCAGAGCTTCGGCGAACAGACGTACGATCCGGCTGACCGAGTCCCGGTTCAACTGATTGAGAATGCCGATCCGGACCTGTACCGGCGCGCTGAGTGTCGGCCAGATACCAAATCCCCGTGCGCGGCAGTTCTGGACCAGCTCCATCTCACGCCCCGCCAGTTCCGGCGGCAAGTTCAGAACAACAAGGCTGGGCATGTCCGATGTTACTTCGCAGCCCATTTCGATCACCGCATCGCGCAGAACCTTCTCGTGTGTGCGGTAGGCCAAGGCCCGCTTTGCCAGACTTTCTTGCAGGGTCAGACGCAGGGCTTCGTGGAACGCTGCAACGGCGTATCCCGAATGCGTCCGGTGATAGGTGCCTTTTTCTACGTCCTGCCCATCGACAATGCCCCAATGGCGCGCTTCAAAGATCGGGTTGTGAACATAGGAATACGCGCCTGACGCCTTGAGGCTTTCGATGTAGGCATCCGTAAAGCTGACCGGCGCGTAGGTCAGCGGCAGGCAGCACAGACCTTTTTGCGGGCAAGACGCCCATCCGGCGATCCCGGGATAGTCATCAATCGAAAAGTCATCGGCACCCAGCGACGATACCGCATCGATCAGACCCATGACACCATTGCGTTCACAGGCGTCCGAAAAGCCGCGCAGATCGTTGACGCGCCCCGACCCGGTTTCCCAATGCGCCATGAACGCCCATTTGGGCTTGTGCTCAGCCAAAGCTGCGTCAACCAGTTCACCTGTCACCGGCTGTCCATGCGGAACCTCGATCACAGTGACACTGGCGGCTTGCGGGTCAAGCGGGTTGGATGCGTGTTCTTGAGGTGTAGCCGCCTTGATCCGCAGGGTCAGAGCGTCGATACCCGAGAATGTCCCGTTGGCAAACGCCACAACCTTATCACCTGGCATGACGGCGGAAAACATCGCGTCCAAAGCGCTCCAACCAGTGCCTGCGACCGCAAAAGTATACGTGTTGGACGTGCCCCAGATCTTTCGCAGCATGTGCTTACATTCGATCATGCCCCGCAGAACATCACCCTGCATGTGATCCGCCACACCGGCGCTGCTGAAAGCGCGCAGGACACGGGCGTCAGTGTTGCCAGGACCGGGACCCGCGGCCAAAGTCTCTGGGATCTCAAGAGGAGGGAAAATCTGAAAAGTCATCGTCTGTCATCCTCGGCGTTGGTCGGGCACTTGGACCCGTCGTGTTTCGTTGCCGGACAGAAAACGCCGCCTTGCGCAATGACGCAACGTAACTTACTACTGCTTTAGGATGACCAAAAGGGTGGGAAAGTTCCCACCCAAATTGGTAAAAATACCAAGGTATACTGAATTTGCACCTACCCATTTGGGTGGGAAACTGCGAAAGTTGGGTGAAAACAGATGATTGGCGCGCCAAGTACCCCTATTGATGTCATGCTGGCAGACGGCAATCCGCTGGTTCTGTCTGCTATGTCGGAAATCTTTGAACGCGACCCGCGATTCTCGTTGGTGGCGACGTCAGCCACCGCCGAAGGGTTCCTGGGAACTGTCATGCGGGTTCCGGTTCAGGTCGGGGTGGTCGACTGGAACCTCCCTGTGCTCGGAGCAGCAAAGCTGATCGAGGTTCTCCGAGAACAGGCCAATGCACCCCGGTTTGTGGTGTATGGGGATGTCACCAGCGAAACGCCGCGGCTGGCCATGCAAGCCGGGGCCGCCGGTTTTGCGGCGCGATCCGGCGAGGTCGAAGGCTTGCTTGAAACCTGCGCCGATGTGGCGGCTGGCAAAATGGTCTTTCCATTCATTGACGTTCGGAAAATGCAACAGGACCCAATCCAAAGCCTGTCCCGCAAAGAACGCACCATTCTTGAAGCCTTGGCCCAAGGCATGTCCAATCGGGACTTGTCAAAAGAGCTTCAGATTTCGACAAACACCGTCAAATTTCACCTGTCCAATATTTATGACAAGCTGGCCGTGAAAAACAGAACTCAGGCCATTGCATATTACTATTCGTCCAGATCCACACTGGACTAGGACCATGGTCCGATGCCTAATGTCCAGAATCCGCGGCCACGAATTGCTAGCTAATTCCGTTTCGCCAATGCGCAATCGTCCTTTATCCTGATCTTGAAAATGCAGGAGCACCCCGATGGACATCACACCCCTCACCGGCGGCTTGGGCGCTGAAATCTACGGTGCCGATATTCGAGACAGCGGGCAATTCCCTGATATCCACCAAGCCTTTGCCAAGTATTCCGTTATCGTCTTAAGGGGTCAAACTGCCACCCCTGAAGACCATCTGAGTTTTGCTCGCAGCTTTGGCGCGATCAATGTCAATCGTTTCTTCAAACCGGTTGATGGCTATCCCGAGATTGCGACGGTCCTGAAAGAAAAGGACCAGAAAGAAGCGGTCGGTGAAGGGTGGCACACCGATCATTCCTATGACGAAGCGCCAGCCATGGGTTCAATCCTGCATGCGATTGAGATGCCGCCCTATGGAGGAGACACGCTGTTTGTGTCTATGGCAGCCGCGTATGAGGCACTCTCGGCCCCAATGCGTCAGTTTCTAGACGGGCTGACTGCTGTGCATTCTTCACGTCACGTCTTTGGTGCCGCCATACAAGACAGCGAAGCCGCCAAGAGCGGTCGATTGGGCAACGCAGACGCCGCAACACAAGATGCGCACCATCCCATTGTCATCACACATCCACTCAGCGGGCGGCGTGGTCTTTTTGTGAATCCTGTCTTCACAACGCATATCGAAAGGCTCAGCAAAGACGAGTCTAATGCAATTCTTGCGATGCTGTACGAGCACTGCAAACAACCCGAGTTCCAATGCCGCGTGCGCTGGCGCGCGGGCGACATAACGATGTGGGACAACAGGGCCACATGGCACAAGGCAATCAATGACTATCACGGCTTTCGACGCCTGATGCACCGGGTCACGGTTGAAGGCGTGGCTTTGTCGAACCCAGCTGAAAACAAGAATAGCTAAGGAACAAATCCACTGGGCACACCAAAAATCGGTGCATCCACGCTGGAACCTGTCAAAGCGTCCATAAATGCGATCAGACTCTGGATTTCCACATCCGTGAGTTCAATCGGATCAATGTCGGTTTTGCTGCGTTGGCGTTCCATTTCCAGTCGATCATCCCAAACCAGAAAGTCAGCATCGTGCAACCACGGAACCTCGGGCAACCCGGCCATTTGGGGCGTCCAGGCATCAAAACTTGCCTGCGGGTTCAGATGATGGCGGATGATGCTTTCAAGATCGGGGAACGCCCCGTTGTGACCGTAAGGGGCTGTCAAAGCAACATTGCGCAGCATGGGGGTGCGAAACCTGTAGGCATCTTCCAACCGATTGCTTTCACCCATACGACCGACGTCGCGCGCATACGGATCCCATTGACGGGTTCGGCCCGGACCAAAAGGCGGAATGGCCAAAGCGTGGAATTCCTGATCGGACATCAACGGTCCCGCGTGGCACGCGGAACAGTTTGCCTTACCATAGAACAGATCCATCCCGTCTTTTTGAACGGTTGATAACGCATTCATGTCCCCAGCCAGATAGCGATCGAATGGGCTGTCGGTGCTCCTCCATTCGATGGCCATGAAAGCGGCCAAAGCGTTGGCAACTTGGGTGATTGTGATGTCTTCCGTGGTTTCAATCTCATCAAATGCCGCAACGATTGCCGGTCCGTAATTAGGATCCGTTCTTACGCGTTTGGCAAGGATCGGCCACCCTTTGTCGATCCGGTCGTGGACGGCCCCGGTGACCTGGTTTTCGGCCACGTTACCAGCCATTTCGAACTGCGAGGTCAGCGGAAAAAGCGCTTGCGCCGCGAGCAGTGAGTTCAAGCCTTCCGGCAACCATTCCTGCGCGGGTGAGTTGAACCCGTTGCCGTAGACGTCCGAGATGCTCAGTCGGCCATCGTGAAACACCGTGTGGATCTCTTTCGCACCGAGGTTCCAAAGCCCTGGCGAGTTTCTGGGAATGCGTTTACGGATCCTGTCTGCGTCGATGCCGGGTGTGCGGTCAGGCCCCAAACCCTGTCCGCCTTCTCCGATACCCAGTGACACCCCATCCGAGGTGCCGAAATCCGGGTGGTGGCAATGGGCGCAGGATATGTTCCGATTGCCCGACAGGATCGGATCGTAAAACAGTTGATGACCGATGGCGGCCTGTTCCATATCAAAAGGCAGGAAATCATCATCTGTAAGAGGGCGCGGCACATCCTGTGCAGCCGCGGCCCCGGCCAAGAGGAACACAACCCCATGCGCCAGTTTGTATTTGCCCTTTGCCTGCTTGCGACCCCGGCGCTTGCCGAACTGGAACAGGCGCGCGATCTGATGGAGGCCGGAAAGTTCGAGGCCGCGCGCGAGGAGCTGCTGCCAGCCGCCCGCTCGGGCAATGCCGAGGCCGAGGAGCTGATCGGCGTGATGTACGGGCTGGGCCTGGGCGTCGAACGGGACTATGAGCGCGCGTTCGAATGGTATCTGCGCGCCTCGATGAAGGGGCATCCGGGGGCCCAGTCGGGGGTTGGCTGGTATTATGAGCTGGGTCTTGGGATGCCCGCGCCTGATCTGGTCAGGGCTTACATGTGGTACACACTCAGCGCCATTGGCGGCGATCCCGATGCGGCGATCAGCCTTGAGGAAGTGGTAAAGAAAATGTCGCCGGAGCAGATCGAAAGAGCGCATGTTCTGGTGAACGACTACAAAGGGTGGATGTACCCGTTTCGATAAGGGCCGGGCCTTAAGGGCCCGACCCGGACGCTTAGTTCAGATCCGCATCGCGCGACGCGTTCACATCGGCCTCAGCCGCAGCGACCGCTTCGGTCAGCGCAACAAAAATCTCGTCTCCACGCGCGACATTGGACTGGAACCAGTCATAGACCGGCGTTGCGGCCTCTTTGAACGCAGCCTTCTGGTCAGGTGTCAGCACATAGAGATCACCGCCACCGGCGACAAAATCCTCATAGGCTTGGATCGACTTGCGCTTGGGCGAAGCAAAGGTGGCCTGTTGCAGCGCATAGAAGCCATCGACAACGACACGGCGCATGTCCTCGGGCATTTCCTGGAACTTGGCGTTGTTCATCCACCACAGCGCGCCCATGTAAGCATGCCCGTCCAGCGTGACATATTGCAGACCCGCATCTGGGAATTTCATGCCCATGATGTCGGTGATGCCGTTCTTTGAGCCTTCAACCACTCCGGTCTGGAAGCTGGTGAACAGTTCCGGCCACGGGATCGGGGTGGGCGATGCGCCCAGCGCTTTGACCAATTCCTGCGGCAGGTCGGCGACCACGGTGCGGATTTTCAAACCTTCCATGTCGGCAGGTTCCGCAATGCGGCGCTGCGTGTTGGCGAAGTTGCGCCAGCCTCCGGTGTTGCCGATGGTCATCAAACGGATCGCACCGCCCGAGTCCTCAAGCGCCATGTCGCGCATGGTGCGGGTGAAATCACCGGAAAGAACGTGTTCGGCAATCCGGTCGTCAGCCATCAAGTAGGGCAGATCCAGAACCTGCACGTATGGGAAAATGCCCGACGCACCGCCAGAAGTTGAGATGTAGATGTCGATGGTCCCATCCGCGACGCCCTGCAGGCATTCCGCGCCGTTCGAACACAGTTGGGTACCGATGAACAATTCGACCTCAATCGCGCCGTTCGAGGCGGCTTCGACATAGTTCTTGAAGACGATCAGGCCGTCATAGTCCTCATCGTTTTCGTTCGAATTGGCGGTCGCGCGCAGTGTGTAGTCGGCGGCCGTTGCCGCGATGGCAGACGCAGCCACCAGCGATGTGGCCACCGCTGCGGTTTTGATGAAGTCTCTGAGCATGCGTTTCCTCCCTATGGAACTCAGTTAGTTGGCAAATCCCGTTATCCTCGGGATCGTCATGGATAGTGCGGGGATATAGGTGATTAGGAAAATCACGATGATTTCGACCGCCAGGAACGGCAGGATTGCCTTGGCGATGGTTTCAACCCGTTCGCGGGACACGGCGGCGGCCACAAACAGGACCAGCCCCATTGGAGGGGTGGCGAGGCCGACAGTCAGGTTAACGCTCATGATGATGGCGAAGTGGATCGGGTCCACGCCGAGGCTGGTGAAGATCGGGCCAAGGATGGGCCCGAGGATGATGATCGCAGGGCCTGCATCCAAAAACATGCCGACGATGAACAGCAACAGGTTGATCAGAAACAGCAGGATCAGCGGGTTTTCCGACAGGCTCAGGATCAGCGAAGCCAGTTGTTCCGGCGCGTGGCTGAGGCTGACCACCGTCTTGAACGCCATCGCCGCGCCAACCAGCAGCAAAACGACCGCCGAGGTCATGCCAGCGTTGCTGAGCACCTCGGGCACTTCTTTCCACGTCAGCGTCCGCAGGACGAAGAAACCGATGATAAAGGCATAGCCCACGGCAACGGCGGCGGCCTCGGTTGGGGTGAAGATGCCACCCAGAATACCGCCCAGTATGATCACCGGGGTCATCAATGGAAAGAAGGCTTTCAGGCTGGCCTGACGGCGTTCAGGCCAAGTGTATTTTCGGCTGGCAACCGGAAAGTCGTACTTGTCAGCCATCAGTTTGATCATCAGCATCAGACCAACGCCCACCATCACGCCCGGCACGATACCCGCGAGGAACAGGGCAGCCACGCTTTCGCCCATCACATAAGCGTAGATGATCATGATGCCCGAAGGTGGAATGATCGGCCCGATCACTGAACTGGCTGCGGTGATCGCGGCGGCAAATTTGCGGGTATAGCCCTGTTTCTCCATGGCCGGGATCAACATCGATCCAAGCGCCGAGGTATCCGCCACCGCGGACCCCGAGAGGCCCGCGAAGAGGATCGAACTCAGCACATTCACATGCGCCAGACCGCCACGCAGATGGCCCATAAGCGCCTGTGAAAACTCGACAAGGCGGATTGTGATGCCGCCTCGGTTCATGAGTTCTCCGGCCAGCATGAAGAACGGGATCGCCATCAGCGGGAAACTGTCCATGCCATTGTAGACATTGCGATAGAGCAGCGTGATGTCGTTGGTCTGACCGTTCAGCCACAGCAGGATACCGGGCGCGGCCAGAAGGGCGAAAAAGACCGGCAGGCCGATCAGTAGAAAAATCAGGAATGTGGGCAGGAACCAGATCAGCATTTATTCGGCCCCCACTGCCGCATCAGGAATTTCGGGCAACAGGTGACCTCCGCCCAGCAGAGTGATGAAGGATCGCAGGATCAGTTCGATATTCACCGAGATCAGAAGGACGATCCCGACCAACAGCGAGGCCATCATCCAACTGCGCGGAATGCGATACCATTCGTCGAACCCAAAAGATGTGGGCAGGTACAGCGCGGCGGTTGCGAACCTACCGCCAAAGCCAGTCACTTCGGACCAACCGATATTGACTGCAACCAGCAGCACCGCGAGCGAGATCAACAAAAGGAACAGGTTGAGCGTCTGACCGATAAAGCGCGGCAAGAAGCGCTCCAGCATGTCGATGGCCACAAAACCCCCGCGCCGAAACGCTGTAGGTGCCATCAGTCCGGTCATCCAGAGCATGCAAAACCGCGCGGCCTCATCCGGCCAGGGCAGAGCATTGCCCAGAACGTATCTGAAAAAAACCTGGATCAGGATTGCAATGACCATGAGAGCAATCGCAACGATGCCGACCGCACGGCCCAGACGCAGCACGGTTTCGTTCACGAATGCTATCGGCGCAAGCACCGATGCCAGTCCGCCCATGCGGATCCTCCCTTGTTCAGCCGCAGGTATGTCCCACGGTCGTCAGATCGCGCCTAGTGCTGCGCGAATTGGCCGAGTTTCCCGGCATAAAAGGTCAGCGCGTCTCCATCCGCCATGCTAACCTTAAGAACTTTTCCCACCACAATAACGTGATCGCCCGCATCGTGATATGCGTGTTGTTCGCATTCGAACCGTGCCAGACAATCCGACAGTAACGGCGTGCCGTTTTCGCAGCGCTCATGGTCGATGTCGCGGAGGGCAAAAGCATCTTTCGAACAGCCAAAGCACAGCTCGGCCTGTTCCGAGGACAGCACATGGACGCTGAAATGGCGGGCTTTGTGAAAATAGGGGAAGCGACGCGAGTTGCGATCACCCGCCCACATGATCAAAGGCGGGTCCAGCGACAGCGACGAAAAGCTGTTTGCGGTGATGCAAACGGGGCCATCCGCGCTGTCACAGGTGACAATGGTGACGCCGGTGGCAAAGCGCCCGAACGCGTCGCGCAAGGTGCGGGTGTCGTCCTTATGCGGAACGAAGGTATGGGTCATGTCCTTTGAGATTGCGTTCATCAAGGCACCTCATGCCCCAGCGCCGCCTCGTAAAGGCGGTACCAGGTTTCGCGATCCAGTTTGACTTTCAACGCGTCCGAGGCGCGCTTGATCCGATCCAGATTGTTGGTGCCCAGAACCGGCAGGATGTTGGCCGGATGTGCCAGCAGGAACGCCACGGCAACGGCGGCGCGATCCACTCCGAACTCGGCTGCGATTTCATCGGCCACAACGCCGACCGGAGGGTTTCCGGCCATCAACAGGCCCCCACCCAGAGGCGACCACGCCATCAGCGGATGGCCGTGTTGCTGGTGAAACGCCAAATCGCCATTGGTAAAAGGGCTGATCTCACCCAAAGAAATCTCGATCTGGTTGGTGACCAGCTGCGTCTTCATCGCCGATTGCAGCAGCGACCAGTCCCAGGGGCGGAAGTTCGATACACCCACAGCGCCCACCTTACCGCTGGCAACAGCCTCGTCCAGCGCAGCACCAGTTTCATTGTGGTCCATCAATGGATCAGGGCGGTGGATCAACAGCAGGTCGATATGGTCAATGGCCATTTCTGTCAGCGAGGTATCGACCGACTTCAGAATATGGGCGCGCGAAGTGTCGTAGTATTTCACCTTCGCATCCGCGTAACGGCCCACCGGTGCGATGATGTCACATTTGGTGACGATCTCCATCTTCTGGCGCAAGCTCGGGTTGGCGCGCAAGGCATTGCCCAGAACAGCTTCGGCTGCGTAACCACCATAAATGTCGGCCTGATCAAAGGTGGTGATGCCCTGATCCAAGCAAGCCTGAATCTTGGCTACCACATGCCCTGTGGACGTGTCGCTGTCATCGCCCAGCCGCCACATGCCATAGACAAGGCGGCTCATTTCCAGCGTTGCGGATAGTTTCACACGTTGCATCAGCGGCGTTCTCCGTTACCCAGTGGGGTTGCTGGGGTCGTTGCTGGTACGCGCCCGTAAGCTTCGGGCAGCGAGCAGGTTTTCAAGTTAGGCAACACCCGAGAACCAAAATGCTTGGCCTCATCCATGTGCGGGTAGCCCGAGAAGATGAAAGCGCGGATGCCCATCTTCTGGTATTCCTCGATCTTGGACATAACCTGATCAGTCGATCCGACCAGAGCCGCCCCGCAGCCAGAGCGCGCGCGCCCGACCCCAGTCCACAGACCGGGTTCGACATAGCCATATTCATCTGCCAGATCGCGGTTCTTGGCCTGATGTGCCACACCCAGCGAAGTCGCGTCCAGCGCCCGTTCACGGATGGCGCGACCGTATTCGTCATCCAGTTTCGAGACGATGTAATCCGCGTATTCCTGCGCCTCAGCCTCGGTATCGCGGACGATCATGTGGACGCGCAGACCGTAATCCAGCGTTCGGTTGTAATTCTCGGCAACTGCGTGCACGGCTTTCATCCGTTCGGCCAATTGGTCCTTGGTTTCAGGCCACATCAGGTAGACGTCGCAATGTTCACCGCACAAGTCCAATGCCGAAGGTGAATACCCACCAAAATACAACAGCGGGCCGCCGGTCTGATAGGGTTTTGCAGGATCGGTCGTCAGACCCGAGAAATTATACACCTCGCCCGCGTGGTTGATCTCATCCTGCGTCCAGGCCTGTTTCAAAATCTCGACCACTTCGCGCGATCGCTGATAACGGAATGCACTATCGGCTTTCTCACCGGGGAAGTCGGATGAAATGATGTTGACGGTCAGCCGACCCTTCAGCATGTGATCCAGCGTCGCGATGGTGCGGGCCAGCATTATGGGCTGCATTTCACCGCAGCGTACGGCGGCCAACATGTTGATCCTGTCGGTGATCGGTGCGCAGCCAGCGACAAAACTCAGCGTGTCCTGACCAACCTGATACGAAGATGGACACAGGATGTTGCGAAATCCCTGTGCTTCGGCCTCTTTCACGATACCCGAGCAATGCTCCCAACTGGATCGAAGATCGCCGTCCGGCACACCCAGAAACTGATAATCGTCCGAGCAGAGCGCTGCAAACCACGATACTTCAGCAGCGTCCAGATCAGGGGATGTGATGGGGACGATAGTCATCTGAGTCGGTCTCCGCGCGGCGCTTGCTTTTTCTCTTGCGTAGCAATCGCTTTGATGTAGATCAATAGTGTATCAATTTTTCCCGCGACCAAGTGAAGCGACTGACTGTGCCCTCTGCCAATCGAAATCCGAACGCACTTCCGGTTTACATCCAGATTGCGGAACTGCTGATCCGCGATGTCGCGGCCGGGCGGCTGATGGACGGAGAGCGCCTGCCTCCCGAACGCGAGATGGCGGCGGATTTGAATGTCTCGGTCGGAACACTGCGAAAATCGCTCGCCGAGCTTGAAAAAAAGGGGATGCTGGAACGTATCCAGGGTTCAGGAAACTACATCCGCGAAACGGGCACGCAGAACAGCGTCTATGCAATGTTCCGGCTTGAACTGCCCGAAGGCGGCGGCCTGCCACGCGCCGATATCCTGTCGGTTGATCACCTGAATAAACCATCCGACCTGCCCCAATTTGGCAAGTCGAACCGTGGATCGCGCGTGCGCCGGATGCGCTACTTGAATGACACAATCATAGCCGTCGAAGAAATCTGGCTGGACGAATCAGCAGGTTTGATCGACCGGACCCTCTTGTCCGACTCTCTTTACCGCTACTATCAACGCCAATTGGGATTTTGGATCATTCGGGCCGAAGACAGGGTCTCGGTCCAATCGCTTCCCGATTGGACGCCCGAAAGCTTCACCAAACCAGCTGGCCAAACAGT
>NZ_JBXWSB010000111.1:0-15187 GCF_059613205.1 Ruegeria sp. BHSB064 | reverse complement strand
CTGTTGCGAAATCAAGGGTGCCGTGAAGGATGATCCCGCCATTCTGGGGCGTGGCGTCGGGGCTGGCGTGCGCAAAGGGCAAGATGACCTGCGTGAGGCGCTGAACAAAGGCATCGCCGCAATTCTTGCCGATGGCACGCACGAGAAGATCACTTCGAACTATTTCTCGGCCAGCATTTACTAAGCCGCTGCCGTGAACGGACTGTTGGATTCACTTGGATTGGCGCAGAGCGCAGAGCTTTTGTCGCTCTCGCCACCGGGATGGGGGGGCAATCTGCTGCGCGGATTGTCCCACTCATTGCAGATTGCTTTCGGCGCTTACGCCCTCGGTCTCGTGATCGGATTGTTCGGAGCTTATGGCAAACTCTATGGCGGGAAGGTCACGCGCGATCTTCTCGCCATCTACACGACGGTGATCCGGGCCGTGCCCGAGCTGGTCCTGATCCTGATCCTGTATTACGTGGGATCTGACATCATAAACAAAATCTCTGCCGCGATGGGCGGGGGTCGGGTTGAGGTCAGTGGTGTTGGCGCAGGCATATGGGTGCTGGGTGTGGTCCAGGGCGCTTACGCGACCGAGATTTTGCGCGGCGCGATTCAGGCGGTTCCGCCCGGTCAGATCGAAGCGGCCAAGTCCTACGGTATGCCCGCCTTCATGACCATGCGCCGCGTGACAATCCCGGCCATGATGAGCTTCGCCGTGCCAGGTCTTGCCAACCTGTGGCTGATTGCAACCAAAGATACCGCGTTGCTCGCTGTTGTGGGTTTCAACGAGCTGACACTGGAAACCCGCCAGGCTGCAAGCAGTACACGCGCCTATTTTACTTTCTTTCTGGCAGCGGGATTTCTTTATCTCATGGTAACGCTGTGTTCGGGCGGCATCTTCGCTCGGATTGAGAAATGGGCGCGTCGCGGCCAACCCTCCCTTAAAGGAGGGGGCAGATGATTGATTTCAGATCGTTGATGCAACCACATCGCATTGTGATGATGCTGATATTCGCTGGAATCGTTGTCTGGTGCGCCGTCTCTCTTCAGTGGGACTGGATCCCGAAATATGCGCCGCTCGCCCTTCAGGGTATTTGGACGACAATCTGGCTGTTGGTGGTCACCGTAGTTTTGGGTTTCCTACTCGCCGTTCCACTTGGATTGGCACAGGCGGTTGGGCCTTGGTATCTTGCCGCCCCTGCCAAGGCATTTTGCACTATCATCCGCGGCACACCGCTGCTGCTGCAACTCTGGTTATTGTATTATGGGCTTGGGTCTTTGTTTCCGCAGTTCCCCTGGATACGCTCTTCCGAGTTGTGGCCCTATTTGCGGCAGGCCTGGCCTTATGCAGTACTGGCGCTGACGTTGTCCTATGCCGGCTACGAAGGAGAGGTGATGCGCGGTGCCTTCAAAGGGGTCGCCAAGGGCCAGCTTGAGGCAGCCAAGGCATTTGGCATGCCACGTCTAACCATGTTTCGCCGTATCTGGTTGCCGCAGGCAATTCGAAATGTATTGCCAACGCTGGGTGGTGAAACCATCCTGCAATTGAAGGCAACCCCACTGGTTGCGACCATCACCGTTGTCGATATCTACGCAGTATCTTCTCGGGTGCGTTCAGACACGTTCATAATCTATGAACCGCTCATCCTGTTGGCGGTTTTTTACATTCTCGTGGCGGGTGTGATCGCGTTGGGCTTCCACTGGTTAGAAGTCAAGGTACTTGGTACTGGACGCAGGAATGGCAGCTTCGGATAGTATCTATAGAAGCGGAGAAAGAGCTGACGCCCAAAGACAATTCTTAAAGAATTAACCAGAATTATTGAAATTGCAAAAAGACAAGCAAGGTGGTTAATCGAAACTGCATATGGAACGTCAGCTTTGCCCTTTAGGCTGAGAGTTCGAGTGGCTCCTCACTTTGCTTGTGCAGCGAATGGCGGCAATGCGGGCTGCGACCGCAGAAAATGATTGTTATGCCCAATGTCGGGAATGGGCCAAATTCAACAGATTCCGGCAATCGGAATAACTTTGTAGTCTGTCAGCTTCCCAAGACTAAGTTTGCTTTGATGCCAGATATCGTGTGGCTGCGGAAAACAACTCTGCCTGCGAGCTGACGCCTAGCTTGGAGTAGGCGTTGTGGCGATGCACTTTGACTGTACCTTCGGTGATCCCGAGAAATGCGGAAGCAGAGCCGGCTGAGTGGCCTTGCAAAACAAGGCGCACGACCTCGGCCTCTCTTGGGCTTAACCTGTCCGCCCCAAACGCAGCCAACCGTTCCTCAACCTGATTCAGGGCTTCCCGTTGATCTTCGACACCACTCAGATTCCAGTTTCGGATAACGGCGGCCGACAGGGTCTTATGGATGGAATTGATCTTCGCGACATCCTCAGGGGTAAACCGGCGCTGACGGGCGCCTCGCGACAGGGATATTACAACCCAGTCCCCGGTGTTTCGTCTGATCAACACCCCCAACTCGTCGCTGATCCGAACCTTGCGATAAAAGGTGCGGTAGTACTCTGAACGAAAGAACGCCTCATTGACCAAATCGGCCAGACGGTAAGCGCCGGGTTCTTTTCCCGATCTACACGCTTGCGAAAACGGATCCAGCAGGTATGGGCCGGTTGCATAAAACTGAATTGATATGGCCGCCTGCACGTCGTCGAGATCGTGATAAAGCGAGACAGGTGGTGCTTGATCCTGATACCGCGTGAGGATCATCGTTTCAAAATTGACATGCAGTTCCAGAATCTTCCTCAGAGCTGTTGGGAAGAAGTCTGTTTCCAACCGCTCCAACAAGATTGCGTAGGTCTCATCCCACTTGGCCGCCGAGATGTCGTCTCTGTCTGGTAACAAAGCCAATTCCTATAACTAAAGATATATATCCTACCGCAAATTTACAGTGATGGCCATTCAATTCCATTGTTGATGTCAGAGCGCTCGCCCGGGGTGCTGACTGTGCCTCGTCACCAAAGCCTCTCCGGGCGTGAAAATTCAGGGCGAGATTCTGCAACAAGGAGGAGATACGATGAAACCGCATTTTGGCCTTTCGGCTGTTGCCATTGCCTCAAACCTCGCGATTACCTTTCCGGCTTCCGCCGAAGACCTCTCAATCTACAATTGGGCTGATTACTTTGGCGAAACGACGATTTCGGACTACGAAAAGGAGACCGGGACACATGTCAGCCTGGACTATTACGATTCAAACGAGGTTCTGGAAACCAAGCTGCTGACAGGGGCGTCAGGTTACGATGTCGTTTTCCCCGCCGCGTCCAATGCGCAGCGAGAGTTTCAGGCCGGGGCGTTGCATCCGATCGACCCAGCGCGCCTGAGCAACTACGACAATCTCAATCCGAAAATTCTGGCGTCGCTCGAAAGTATGCCCGGTGCCCGGCAATTGGGCGTACCTTACACTTGGGGCACGGTAGGGCTTGCCTACAATCCGGCCATGATCAAAGAGCGGCTGGGCACGGATGTCATCACATCCTGGGACGTTCTTTTTGATCCTCAGATCACCGCCAAGCTTGCCGACTGTGGGATTGCCGTGCTGGACTCACCGGTAGAAATGGTCTCGGTGGCGCTGAACTATCTCGGGGCTGACCCGTACTCCGATGACCCGGCCGATCTCGAAAGGGTTCAGGACCTCTTCGAGGCCGTCACACCGTCCATTCGTTATTTTCACAACCAGAAAGCATCTACAGATTTGCCCGGAGGAGATGCCTGTTTGGCAGTGATGTACAGTGGTGATGCCGGCATAGCTCAGGCCCGTGCCATGGAGTCCGGCAATGGTGTCGAAATTCTGTATTCAATTCCAAGCGAAGGCACGTTGATGTGGATCGACCTCATGTCCATTCCGGTGGATTCTACGCGGGCGGATGAAGCGTATCGGTTCATTGACTACATGCTGCGGCCTGATGTCATCGCAGGAGTGTCCAACTACGTCTATTTTGCGAATGCGAATTCCGCAGCAGATACATTTGTAGAGGAAGCCATTCTGACCGACCCGGGAATCTACCCGGATGAGGTGACATTTAGACGACTCTTCCCTGATCTGAGTGTCGGCGCGAAAACGCTGCGCAATCGCAACCGTCTTTGGACGAATGTAAAATCCGGCACCTGAACCCTGCCAAGCCCGGCAAAGGCGGGAAAGAACTGCAATTCCCCGACACTCGGGCAGCAACCATCAAAATCAACGGAGCCAATAATGGTGACTTCAACCGACCGCGCCTTTCTGGCGCAAAACGAAATGGGCATGGGGTATGAGCCGACCTTTAGCGGAGCGACAAGTCTGTTCCGGCGACAATATTCCCGCAATCTAAAGAGCGCGGATATGGTTACATGGGGCGTTCCCTATGATCTCTCTGTGACCAATCGCCCGGGGTGCAGGTTCGGGCCACGTGCCATTCGTGCTGTATCGACCAACCTCGCCTGGGATGGTGGGCCCTGGCCCTGGGGGTTTGATCCCTTCGAAACCCTGAACATGGTTGATTACGGCGATTGTGATATCGACCCAGGCTTTCCAGAGCAGATTGCGCTGCAAATTCAGGACCAAGCGCGGGAAATCCTGAAATTTGGTGCCTTTCTTCTGACGATGGGCGGAGATCACTCGGTCACCTATCCGATCCTTAAGGCGCAGGCAGAACGCCACGGCCCTATCTCGCTGATCCAGATTGATGCCCATTCGGATACATGGGAAGAACACCCAAAGCGGATCGACCATGGTTCAATGTTCTACCATGCCACTGTCGAAGGCATCATATCCTCTGAGACGTCAGTACAGGTAGGCATGCGCACGCTGAATGAAAAGACCCACGGGTTCACGGTACTCGACGCAAATTGGGTTCACGAGAACGGGATTGATGCAACGGTTGCGCGCATCAAAGAAACCGTAGGAGACCGGCCTGCTTACCTGACCTTCGATATTGACGCGCTTGATCCGGCATTCGCGCCCGGAACCGGAACGCCGGTATGCGGAGGACTGTCTACCTATCAAGGGCAGTCTTTGGTGCGAAAGCTCGACGGGGTCAACCTTGTCGGGGCCGATCTCGTCGAAGTCTCACCTCCGTACGATCATGCTGAGATTACAGCTTTGGCCGGGGCATCGCTCTTGCTTGATATGGTTTGCCTAATTGCAAAGGCGCGTAAATAGCAAATAGAGAGATGGCTTGTGAGCGAAACCGCCGTTCATAATTCCTACGTTTACAGACCGGACCATTGAAAAAGGTAGAAGACGTAAACAGATAGTCGAAACTTTGACTGCGCTGCGGTATATCGGTTTCTCTTTGGGAGATGATAGATTTCGTGCACGTCCATGTCCGCTACAAGGAACTGCGGCGCAGCGCGGGTGACTTCGAAAAACTTTAACTTTGGGCCGCCATTGCAGGCAGCCCACTTTTTAGATTTCCACGCTTTCAGAGATCGCCAGAGCGTCTTCGATCTCGACCCCGAGATAGCGGACAGTGCTGTCCATCTTGGCATGACCGAGGAGCAACTGAACAGCTCGCAGGTTACCGGTCTTCCTGTAGATGTGTGCCACCTTGGTCCGCCGCATAGAGTGCGTGCCATAAGACGTAGGGTCCAAGGTGGATCGCGTTCGGCACGTTTGTCGGGGGCGGCATGCTCCTGACGCTCGGGATCTTTGATCTCTTGAGCGCATCCATGCCCCTTCAGGCATTCATATTGCTCTTCCTTGTTTTGGGACTGACGTCCGCCATGGCCGTGATCCCGGTGCGCATCATCTTGCAAAATACTGTTTCGCCCGACCGGATGGGGTCGGTAACGGCACTGAGCGAAGCCGCAAATACGTTGGCGCTGCTGACCGCACCATTTGTGGGCGCATTGCTGGTCGGTCTGTTTTCCGTTGGTGCGCCATTCACAGTCGGCGGCTCTATTCTCCTAGTTGCGACGATAGTGATTTCGCGCCTCAGGCTTGATCAATAAAAAAGCTGACGTTCGGTCACACCTTATGTCTGACCGCTTTGGTCCGGCAAGGTGCGTGTTATCCAGGCACCAAATTACTCTCGCGCAGCGAATGTCCAGAAAGCAGTTTGCAAACGCGGCATCCTGACGGTGCGACCAATGTCTTTTATGGGCCGTTGAGTATGTCGCGGAAAACAGGGTAGGGGCTTATGTTGCATCTGCTCCGAGGTCTGGGACGAGCCCACTTAAACCGATGCTGCGCGTTGCTCGAACGTCAGCTTTGCGTTGGCACTCTAGGTGCGTTGTCAGGCTCATAGAACATAATCAAAATCTGGTTCAAATGGTTCTCATCCGTTGGAATCCCAGTATTAGCTGCCATTTCGATACCGTTTTAGTGTCTGCGGATAGTTCGGTGGAAAACTCCAGACAGCTTCGCCCGGAGCACGCACAAGCCCGCGCGCTTGAGGATCTCGGTCTGTAAGCAGAGAAATGAACAGGTCACTGCTGGCCCAGGGCGAAGACCGAAAGTACCAATGCCCGTTTCCTGTATCGGCTGCTTCGGCCTCGGTCACATCGATGATATGTAGGGTTTTCATCTCAGACAGTCGGCGCTGGAACAGAGACCCATTTATTGCTTCATCGGAAACTTGACCCAGACGGTCGCGGCCGAAGACCAACCGTGACATCGCCAGCGCTGAATCGGTCTGCGATTGATAGAGTGTCACACCTATAACGGCATCCAGAAGGCCGTCTTCAATTGATTGCAAGAAATAGCTTCGATCAAGATCGCTGCTGATCAGGATCAACTGCCCCAGCCGCGGCTTTGGCCCAGGCCGCAAAGCAATCTGATAGGCGGCTTCAAATGCGAGCCTTGAGCCTGCGCTGTATCCTATAAGGTGAATGCGCCGGGCGTTGGTGTTTGCCGACAAGTATTCGACAAGAGACCGCAAATTGCGGCGCGTCGCCAATGCAGATTCCTGATCCCGAAAATACGCCAAGCGATTGGGTGTAGCGGGCCAGTTGTAGCTGATGAAGGCGCCCTGATAGCCCAGAAAGTGTTGCAACTCTTTGGAGACAAGGGTCGAGTAATCAAAATCGACATTGTAGCCATGGACATAGATGAAAATGTCTTTGTTGCGAGAGGCTGCAAGGTGATCGTCAATCCATTGGGCAAACCGAAGTCCGGCTGCCTTCATCTCCTTTTGCGAAGGTGGATCGTTCATGTAGCGCGTGACACTGAACGGCATGACACCAATCTCTTGTACGTCAGACAAGCTGAGCGTGTAGTCCTTAGCGCGGTCGCGCGTCATGGTAACGTGGCGAAGCTTTTTCAACGTCGCCAATGGGGGGTTGCTTTGCACTTCGGCAATGCCGGTACGCAGAATGTGACCGCGCTCATTGTTGTAATAGGCTTGTGGGTCGCCGGGAACCGCGGGCAGCCGATCTGTAGCGTAGAATAGCTGCGAACGCTGCACGAAATTGTCTTCCGTGATGTCCTTGTAAGGGTCAAAAGCAGCCTCGGCATAGACCGTTGGGGAGGGCATCAGTTCAATTTCGTCATAGATGTTTGGCCCGCAGGCAGCGAGGACACAGAACGAACACACGGTTGCCGCAGGCAAAGCTCTGGCAATCAGTCGCCTCGTCGTTCCTTTTCTGAATTGCCTTTGTCCGACTGTTCGCATCCGGCTGCAATTGTCGGTCCCAAGCATGTCGGCACCGCTGCTCGCGCCTTGGCGCAACTTCGATACTACAGACCTGTTTGTGTTCGGCATGGCCGCCTTTCGCATAATGCCCTTACTCAGAAGCTGTAGGTCACACCCAACACGGGTCCGAATTGTGAGAGCTTGAACCTGCTGTCAACTTCACCTTTGTCGACCATGATGTAGCGATAACCTGCGCGCAAATTCCACTTTGGAGCGATCGCATAACCTACCGTTGCCAAAAACTGTGCGGTTTCGCGATCTGAGCGAAATCCACCATAGTCGGCCAAGGCAACGGCCGACCATCGGTCATTGATCTGATACCGGATACGGGCCGCAATCAGAGGGTCTATCCAATCGTCGCTGGCACTGGAACTTGGTGCCGGGGTGGGGCCGCCGACCAGAGTGATCGTGCTGCTCGTCTCAAACCAGCGAAACCCGCCACCGAGATCGACGGCCAGGTTTTGGTCTTGATAGGCCGTGTAAGCGGCATATCCACTTAAAAACTGCGTCTTCAGACTGGTTTCAGCGCCACTGAACACCGGGCCGGGAGTGTCATTGTCAAAGGACAGGTCTGTGCGCATGTAGTCCGCGATCAGCGACCACCGGCCACTTCGCGCTTCAAGTGTACCCATGAATGCCAGATCAAGGTTTTCAACCGCTTCACTGAAGCTGAGTTCCGACTCCAGCGATCCAATGGTTGTCTTGGTGTCCGCCGCGTAGATGTAGAAGCTGCCGGAAAAACTCCAGTCGGAGTCCTGTGCCACTGCTGTTGATCCGCCGGGCAGCATCGTCGCCGCAACCAGAAAACTGCTTGCGATACACCGTATTTTTAAGCACGCCATGGCCCGCTCCCCCCTTTGCCTATCCCGAGTTCGAGGCGCGGCAAAAGATGTGCCGCGCCGTTGTCCTGTTACGTTTCACAATCGCATTCGACCGGGTCGAGTATCGGAACAGATGCCTTAACGCTATTCATTTCACGGGCGCGAAACTCTGACGGTGTTTGACCCGTCCATTTCTTGAAGGCCCGTGTCATGGCCGTCGCGTCAGAGTATCCCAAATGATCAGCGATATCGCCCACCGACAATTCAGACTTGGAAAGCAGATGTTTCGCCTGGTCACATTTGGCTTCGATGACGATGCGCGACAGTGATGTCCCATAGGCAGCAAGCCGTCGGTTGAGAACCGCGCCTCGAAAACCGCATGCCTTGGCGAGCGCCGTAGCCGACAAGTCCGTGCGCCCGACCCTTGAGTTGGCAACGCTTTGGATCGAACTCAACAAGTCTGTAGGTACAGGGTTTTTTTCGTCCTGAGTGGTCAACACGTACTCGGTCGCGGTTCGGTTAACCAGTTCAAACAAAAGCCAGGCACTTGGGAAGCGGATGGAATACCCGTCTGAGCCCGCACCTACCGCCCGGATACCGTAGAAGTAAGACGGGAGCAGATCAGGACGGTTCACACGCACAAGAACCTTATTTGCTTCCCAACGCTGACCTGCGGTTTCATGCAGCAACGTAGCCCATCGGCTGATCTGAAACGCATCCATATAGGCGGGCGAACAGCATGGCGTGAACCTGCGTTTGGCGGACAGCACGGCGAACTCTCCAGAGACATCGAGTGTCATGGTGACCGCGTTTGTGTTGTTTCCCGCATGAACGCAAAACCTGGCAATGAAATCGGCCAGCGACTTTGCTACGCGAAAGGCCTGTCCGAATGGGGATGCAACGGTCGGATCTGAAGTTTGACCAACAAGTGCTGGAAAGTCTGGGGATGTCTTTTGTGCGACGGCTTCAAACACGGCATAGACAGTGTCGTGCGGAATGAAACAACTCGGAGCGTTCAATTCCGAGAAGGATAGATCGAATTCCGCTAGGAGACTTTCTACAGATTGACCGGATTCTTGAAACGCAAGCAAAAGCGGCACGATAACCCGCCCGCGTGTAAGCGGCGGTGTTCTGTGTTGAGCATGTGCGTCATGCCCTGTCATCACAGCTCCTTAAGACCCCGCAATTGAAAGGTCGGGCACGTCAAGCATAGACCAGCGCGGCTCTGTGTCCCTGACCTGCGTCAAAGCGGAAGTCACTTTTTGAGGTAAAAAAGTCAGGTGCCCGCTGGTAGGGGCTCAATCGAATTGAACCACGCTACCCGCAGAGAGTGCGCTCTAAGAGATTGACATCACCACACGAATAATAGGACCGCCGCCGGGTCAATATGCAAAGAGAGTTTCTAGTTGTTGGCCGAAACGCTATCGCTACCTGTCATTTTTAACCAGTTTTCGGAAGCGGTCGCTCCAATCTGTCAGGGCATACATTCGAACTTTGTGGTTTGTTGGAGAGAGATGGCCAAGGCTCCAATTGTAGCATTTAAAAAACAACAAAATGAGAGGCGTGAGAATGCGCTTTTGATCAGGTGCCGGGACCATCAAGCAATGCATTTCTGTAATTGGCTAGTGGAGCGGGCAAACTATGAATCTCACGCACAAACGCTGGAAACTTGCTGCTTTAGCTGTCCTGATTGGAAGCACAGCGACCGCTCAGAGCTTTGATACCACGGTCGATGCACTTGCTGAGACATATGAAGTGCCCATTACCATAAACAACTTTGTTCGGGCTGCTACAGACAATGAACTGAAGACGTACAATGGCCTGGCCGGAGGCGTAAATCAGTTCTTTCACTTCAAAGAACCCACCCCCATCGACAATCAGCCCACCATTCGGATGAATCGCGACACACTCTACAGCGTTGCGGTTATTGATATCAGCCAAGGCGCAACCTTGACTCTGCCCGATGTGGGCGACCGATACATGACGACGATGGTGGTCAATCAGGATCATTTCATCAATGAAGTGTTCGACGGTGGCGGTGTGTTCCAGCTTGACATGGGTACATTCCATACCCCCTACGTACTTGTTTTCATGAGAATACTGGTGGATGCCGAGAGCCCCAAGGATGTTGCGGCGGTCAATGCAATTCAGGACGGGTTCACCATTGATGCTGCCTCCGCAACGCCCTTCGAAATGCCCAATTACGACGCGGAGAGCTTTGAGGCGCTGCGCCAAGCCGCAATTGAGCTGGGCAGGTTCGCCACAGACAGCGTCCGGACTTTTGGTAAGGCAGATCATGTAGACCCATTACGCCATTTCCTTGGCACAGCAGTCGGCTTTGGTGGGCTGCCAGAAGACGAGGCCTTTTATCTTAATATCGAGCCCGGCCTGCCGCTTGGGGAATACAAAATCCAGGTCCCGGCGGATGTGCCAGTGAACGCATTCTGGTCCGTGAGCCTTTATAATGCAGACGGGTTTTTTGAACTCAATTCCCTCGACACGTATGTGGTCAACTCGGTCTCAGGCACCAAGAATGACGATGGCAGTGTGACCGTGCACTTCGGCGGTTGCAACGACGGACGTGTGAACTGTCTCCCGATCATGGATGGCTGGAACTATGCCGTGCGCCTTTATCAGCCGGGCCCAGAGGTCATCGACGGAAGCTGGGTCTTCCCCTCCGTAGAACCCGCAAACTGAACAACAGGATGCTTACGATGAAAAAGCTTCTTTTGACAGTCGCGCTTACACTCCCGACAGGCGTTTGGGCCGAAGACATGGTCGATGTGACCGTCGACACCCTTGTGCGCGCCGAGACAGATCACATGTTTCGGACCAACATGGCCAATCTCGGCCTCGCTGTTGGCGAATTGGGGCATATGCGCGAAGCCACCACACCGGATAACCAGCCCGTCATCCGCATGAACCAGGACACGCTCTACTCCGGCATTCTGCTGGATTTGAGCGAACCCGTCGAAGTGACACTGCCTAAAGCGGATGGCCGCTATATCTCGATGCATGTCATCAATCAGGACCACTTCATGTATGCCGAGGCAGAGCCCGGCACGTATCAAATCACACAGGAAGACCTTGGTACGCGCTTTGGTTTCATCGCGTTTCGCACATTCGTCGATGTGACTGACCCGGATGATATTGCCGCCGCGCAAGCGGCACAGGATGGAATTGTCGTCAGCGGCGGTGGAACGGGCCCGTTTGACGCGCCCAACTGGAACACCGAACAACTTGCCACTGCGCGTCAGGCGATAAACGATTTATCCTTGCTGGGCACCGATTCAGCCCGCGCCTTTGGCAGAACAAAGGACGAGATTGATCCGGTTCAGTTTCTGGTCGGTGCGTTCTCGGGTTGGGGCGGTCTTCCGCCTGAGGCCGCGATCTATCTGTTGGACGCGGTCGATCAGAATGACGGCGAAACACCGCATGCGGTAACCGTCAAGGATGTGCCGGTTCGGGCGTTCTGGTCGGTGACTGTCTATAACGGTGACGGCTTTCTGGAAGCCAATGATCTGGGCGTAAACAGCTACAACGGTTACACAGCCGAAGCAGCAGAAGACGGCTCGGTCACGTTGCATTTCGGTGGGTGCGACGATGGCCGCGTGAACTGTCTGCCGATCACTTCGGGCTGGAACTATGCGATCCGCCTTTATGAGCCGGAGGATGCAATCCTGAACGGCAATTGGACCTTCCCGAAGTTGGAGCCGATCAACTAGGCCACTCGCCCAACCTGCATTTCAAAAGGAGTACACGGCTATGCGTCGATCCCATACTCTTATGGGGCTGCTTTTTGCAGCCAGTGCCGGAACCACAACCGTTGCAGACGAGGCATCCGATCTGGCCCAGGAACTGGCCAACCCGCTTGCGGCAATCGTCTCGGTTCCGTTTCAATTGAACCATGATGAAAATCTGGGCGTCTCTGATCAGGGCTCGCGCACCACGCTGAACTTTCAACCAGTCGTGCCCTTTCAACTGAACGATGACCTTAACCTGATCACCCGAACTATCATTCCTTACATCTGGCAGGAAGACGTTGTGCCGGGCACACGCCAGGAGGGGTTCGGAGATATCCTTTTCTCTGCGTGGTTCTCGCCAATCGGAACCGGGGACATAACGTGGGGCGTGGGTCCCGTTGTGCGCTTTCCAACCTTTAGCGACGTATCGAGTGATACATGGGCTGCTGGGATCACCGGCATTGCACTGCGACAGACCGGTCCGTGGACCTATGGTGCGCTGGCCAATCATCTGTGGGATCTAGAAAGCAACCCCGACACCCCCACGAATGTGAGTTTTGTCCAGCCCTTTCTTGCTTATTCCACCGAAGGCGCGTGGACCTATTCGCTGCAAAGCGAAAGCGCCTATGACTGGGAAACTGATGCCTGGGCTGTGCCTATAAACGCTTCGGTCTCCAAGCTGGTCCAATGGGGGGCGCTGCCGGTCAATCTGCAAGCGGGGGCGGGCTATTGGCTCGAAGCGCCCGAAGTGGGTGCCGAAGGCGTTCGCTTGCGTTTGCAGGCTCAGGTCGTCTTGCCCAGAGGGCGCTGACGTTTGGCTGAAGAACTTTTTATGAAACGTCGAAAATAGGGAGGTCTTGATGGCCGATCAGATGCAACGCAATGCGCAAGCGCATGTCGAGCTTGACCCTGACCATTAGGATCTGATTGTCAGAAGCTGCAATCGGCTCATTCGACACGCCGTTCGGGTGATGTCTTTGTTCATGGTCGTTGTGATCGGATTTGCCGTCATCGACGCCGGTTACTCGTTCTACATCAAGCTTGTAAGTCCACCGGTCCTGATTCTTGACGTCAGTGTTCTGTTGGAGGTTTTTGCGGCCGCGCTTGTTGTGCTGATCGCTATCGAGATTTACACGAATGTCACGCTCTACCTGACGGCCGATGTCATACATGTGAAGCTGGTAGTTGCAACTGCCCTGATGGCCGTTGCCAGAAAGGTCATTACACTCGATACGACGGACCTGGAGCCGCTTTATTTCGTTGGGTATTCTGGACTCGGTCTGGCGTTTGGTGTCACGTATTGGTTGCTGTGGCGTGGCAAGTAGATATTTCAAAGGACGCCTGTATCGACGCTGGCATAAGCGAGATCGCCGACATTAGTGTTTTTTTGAAGCCGCAATCGCCTCCTTATTCAGCCAAAGAAGAAACGCTCGAAAATCTTAAAGAAATCCGGAAGCAGACCTTGGCACCTGCCCGGTGAAAGTTCCCTTTGTCCGCCGTCCAGACATCTGCCGCCGTCGTGATCGAGCTAGCGCAGCGAATGGCGGCAATGTGGGCTGCAACCGCAGAAGACGAACAACCGTGTGAACGGCAAGAATGGGCCGGGCGTGTAGCCTTAGATTGGAGGTACGGCTCGCACGGTGACCAACTGTCTGGCCGCGACCCTTTCGCGATGTATCATGTACAGCCCCGCACCGATGATGATCGCAATGCCAAGCAGACTAAGCGCGTTCGGGAAGTCGTTGAAGACAAGATAGCCGAACAAGGTCGCCACCGGCAGCTCAAAATACTGCAGCGGCGCCAGCGTGACAGAAGGCGCAAAAGACAGCGCATAGGTCATCATCATGTGGCTCACCGTCGCGAAAAAGCCAGCGCCCAAAAGCCACAACAACGCGATGTCTGTCGGCCAAACGGGATCAAACAAATCAGAACCGGAACCTTGCGCAACAATTAGAGCTGGAATGCAAAACAGGCTGGCGATCAGGCCGGTGTGGAATTGCAGGGTCACAGTGTGCACGCGACGCGACAACCCCCGGGTCAAAAGAATGTAGAAAGCGAAGGCAACTGCCGTGCCAAGCGGAATAATGGCAACCGCGCCGAAAGCTGCGAAACTGGGCTGGATGACAAACAACACCCCGACAAACCCCGCAAGCGCCGCGCCAACGCGACGCGGGCCGACGTCTTCACCAAGATAGAACTTGCCGACCAACAAGACGATGAAAGGGGCAACGAACACGATTGCCAGCGCATCGGCAAGGGGCATCACCCGGATTGCGGCAATGAAGCAAAATGTTGCGAACACCAGCAGCAGTGAGCGGAAAACCAGCACCATCACCTGACCTTTCGCCACGCGCAACGACAGCCCCATTACCCAGATGAAAGGCGCCATTAGCGCGCATTGCACCACAAACCGAGCAGCCGTAATCTGCCCAACCGGCACACTGGTCGACGCGAGTTTCGCAGACACGTCCAGCAAAGGAGCGGTTAGGCAAAACCCCAGCATCAGCGCAACGCCGGCAAGGGTGCGATCCGGAGATTGAGGTATGGGTTCAGCAGAGGTCATCGTTTCATTTAGAGATGTCGCCAAATGCGTGTCTGTTCTCAATACGACCACAGGCAAAAGTCCCACAATCCACGAATTCGGGTAGAATTGGATATAGCGCTCGTGGCGAATGTCTCCTCTGAAGGGCCGCACAGCCGCATCAGGTGGCCAGGCTAAAGGGCAGCTAAGGGCCGGGAACTAATACTTCGCTCACTGCTAATAAATCAGGCGTAGTTCGCTGCATGTGTCCCAAAAATGGAGCGGAATGATCACTGACATCAAATCAACTAGACCCTTTGTGCTAGAACACTCTAAAGTGTTCGGTGGCAGATTTGACCTTAGGGCATCTTCAATTGCGGGGGCATGAGCATGATCATCAGGGTTTTTCACATCGCCACTGTTCTTTTGATCGCCCTCTCCGGCGCTCTTGTGGCTCAGCAGGGTCCTCCACCCGTGACGGTGGCAAAACCGGTTGTGAAA
>NZ_JBXWSB010000110.1:0-15293 GCF_059613205.1 Ruegeria sp. BHSB064 | reverse complement strand
ATTCACGCGATACGCGATCTATTTTGCGCCACCCGCCGACGCGGAGTGGACGAAATTTGCAACCAGCTGGCTGGGTTGGGACATGGAAACCGGATCTTTGGTCGCGCATCCGGTAGTCGGAGACATCGACGTTGCCGCAGTCACGGAAGTGCCACGTAAATACGGGCTGCACGCGACGCTGAAACCCCCCTTCCAACTGCGCGAAGGCCAGACCTTTGACGCCTTGCACGCAGCTTGCGGTTCGCTCGCCTCCAACCAGCCCCCAGTCACGCTGGATGGTCTCGAGATTGCCCGGCTTGGCCGCTTTCTGGCCCTGCGCCCGATGGGTGAGACGCAGGCGTTGAATACCCTGGCCGCCGCGTGTGTTCAGACATTGGACGGTTTTCGTGCGCCAGCAAGCGAGGCTGAACTGGCCCGCCGCCGCGCCGCCGGCCTGACGCTGGAACATGACGCCAATCTGGTTCAGTGGGGCTATCCCTACGTGCTGGATGCCTTTCGCTTTCACATCACGCTCAGCGGCAAGCTGGACAAGCCAACCCTTAAGGCCACTCATGAGGCCCTGCAAACCCATCTGGCCCCGTTGCTGCCGCAGCCCTTCCAGATCACCGATCTGGCGCTGATGGGCGAGGCCGAGGATGGGCGGTTTCACCTGATCCATCGCTACGCGCTTTCCGGTTGAAGTCGCGCGAGTATCTCGGCGACAGTGTCTTCCAGCGCGCCAGAGTTGTCGACTTCGATAACGCGGTTCAATCCGTCCGGTAATGGCGCTTTGGCACGACCCAATCGCCGCGCCTGTTCCGCCGCGCTTTCCCGCCCTCTTGCGAACAGGCGTTGCGCCAGAACGTCGGCCTCAGCCGTCAGCGAGATCACGATCAGGTCTCCAAACACCTCCTGCGCCTGCACCAACACGGCACGAGACAAGTTGACCAAAACAGCGTCAGCATTCTGACGCTGCTGTGTTATCATATTCGGAACACCGTAAAACAGACCATGCGCAGGCCAGCTCAACGCAAAAGCCCCTTCCCGTTCCATCTGCTGAAACGTCGCGACGGAAACCCGGTCGAAATCCTCGCCTCCTTCGCCTTCGGGACGGGTAATCACGCGCCTCAGGCGTTGGATGCCCGGTGCCTGGGCCACCAATGCACCCATTACGCTGTCTTTGCCGACACCCGAAGGGCCGACAACGGCTATGACCGGAGCAAGCGTCATGCAGCCAGCCCCGGTGTAAAGTCCGAGACATTGACCTCGCGGTCACAGACCCGCTCGCGGGCTTCGAGGTCGTGGAAAATCCCCACAATCGCCGCACCTCGATGCTTTGCCTCTTCAATCAGGGACAAAACGGTTTCGCGGTTCTGTGCATCCAGGCTCGCCGTCGGCTCATCCAGTAACATCGCCGGATATTCATGCGCAAAGCCGCGCGCGATGTTCACCCGCTGCTGCTCACCGCCGGAAAAGGTCGTTGGGCTCAGCGTCCACAAACGCTCGGGGATGTTCAGCCGTTTCAGCAATCCGGCCGCCCTGTCCAGCGCAACTTGTTTGTCCGTGCCTACCGCCAAAAGCGGCTCTGCCACAACCTCCAGTGTCGGCACTCGAGGTACAACCCGCAGGAACTGGCTGACATAACCCAACGTATCACGACGCAGTGAAAGGATCTGGCGTGGTTCGGCTTTCGTCACGTCCAGCCCCCCAACCAGCACCTGACCAGAAGCGGCCAGATAGTTGCCATAGATCACCCGCATGAGCGTGGACTTACCTGCACCGGACGCCCCGGTCAGAGCAACACATTCCCCCGGAACGACCTTCAACGACGCGCCTTCCATCACCGGAATCACGGCGCTGCCCTGATTATGAAGGGTGAAGCTCTTGCTCACATCGATCAGTTCAATCATCGCTTCATCTTTTCCCAAATACTCAAACCTGCAATACGCTGGACACCAGAAGCTGCGTGTAGGCATGCTGCGGGTCGTCCAGCACCTGATCGGTCAGCCCGGCCTCGACCACGTGACCGCTTTTCATCACCATCAGCCGGTCCGCCAGCAATCGCACTACGGCCAGATCGTGCGTCACGATGATCGCGCTCAACCCCATTTCGCGCACCAGACCGCGCAACAAATCCAGCAGGCGCGCCTGAACGGAAACGTCCAGACCACCGGTCGGCTCGTCCATGAACACCAGACGTGGGCCTGTCACCAGATTGCGCGCGATTTGCAGACGTTGCTGCATCCCACCCGAAAACGCGCTGGGACGGTCATCCACACGGCCTGCTTCAATCTCGACCCGGCCCAGCCAGTCGATAGCCTTGTTCCGAATGTCGCCATAGTGCCGATCACCGACGGCCATCAGCCGCTCACCAATATTGCCGCCCGCGCTGACAGACATCCGAAGTCCGTCGCGGGCGTGTTGATGCACAAAGGCCCAGTCAGTGCGGCCGAGCATTCGGCGTTCCGGTTCGGACATGGTCACGGTGTCGACCGGCCCGTCCACTCGGGTATCAAAGATCACTTGTCCGGTGTCCGGCTCAAGATGACCTGCCAGACAGTTGAGCAAAGTCGATTTACCCGACCCACTTTCACCGACGATCCCCATCACTTCTCCGGGGTAAAGATCGAAACCTACATCCGTGCATCCGATCCGCGCGCCATATCGCTTTTCGATGCCCTTGACTTGTAACAGGGGGGTCATGCCGCGTTCTCCTCAGCCAGTTGGCCCATATGGCCTGCCTCACGGCGCGACCGGCAATAATCGGTGTCAGAGCAGACAAACATCCGGTTGCCTGCATCATCCATGATGACCTCATCCAAATAGCTGTCCTCGGCACCGCACAGATCGCAAGGATGGTTGGCTTTGGTGGCCTCAAACGAGTAATCCTCGAAATCGAGGCTCACAACCTTGGTATGCGGGGGCACGGCATAGATACGCTGTTCGCGCCCTGCACCGAACAGCTGGATCGCGTCCATCTCAAGCTTTGGGTTGTCAAATTTCGGGATCGGAGACGGGTCCATCACATACCGGCCGGATACTTTGACCGGATAGGCATAAGCGGTTGAGATCGCCCCGTGCTGACTGATGTCCTCGTACAGTTTGACATGCATCAGCCCGTATTCCTCAAGGCTGTGCATCTTGCGCGTCTCGGTCTCACGCGGCTCCAAAAAGCGCAGAGGTTCCGGGATCGGCACCTGATAGACGATGATCTGGTCTTCGCGCAGTTTCGCCTCGGGGATGCGGTGGCGAGTCTGGATGACAGTGGCTTTTTCCGTCTCCTCCGTGGTGGCAACGCCAGCCGTGTTCTCAAAGAACTTGCGGATCGACACGGCGTTGGTGGTGTCGTCTGCGCCCTGATCGATCACCTTGAAGGTATCCTCGGGCGTCAGTGTCGCCGCCGAGACCTGAACGCCACCCGTCCCCCAGCCATACGGCATAGGCATCTCGCGGCTGGCAAAGGGCACCTGATAGCCCGGCACAGCCAGACCTTTCAGAATCGCCCGGCGGATCATCCGTTTGGTTTGTTCGTCCAGATAGGCGAAATTATACTCGCTCATAGCAGGCCTCTTTCAATCAGCGCGCTTTCCAGCGCCTGCGGCGTGGTAAAATGAATTCCGTCCATACCGACGGCGCGCGCGCCGTCGACATTGTGCAGCCCGTCATCGATGAACGTACAGTTTTCAGGCACAAGCCCGGCCCGCTCACACAAGCGATGAAAGATCTCAGGTTGCGGTTTCAACAGCTTTTCCTGACCAGACACGATGGTCACACCAAAGACGTCGCCCAACTCCGGATGGGCACCGACGCCAACCGGCCATGTTTCCGCCGACCAGTTGGTGATCGCATGTACCGGCGTGCCCTGCTCTTTCAATCGATAGAGCAGCTGCCAGGTGCCTTCGATCTTGTGCGGAACGGTCATGGCATAGCGCTCAACATACACGCTCAGACGCTGTTGGTCTTCGACGTCATCCAGTTCTGACGCCAGGTCGGAGAAGGTCTCGCCGCCATCTGCCCGAAGATTACGATCCTGGAAATCGATGCGGGTCAGGAACTCTGCCACGGCCTCGCGGCTGCCCATTTCATCCAACCAAGCCAGATGTGGATCCCATCGGATCAGCACATTTCCGATGTCAAAAACGACGGCCTTCATTCTGCGGCCTCCTTTGGCGTAATGCGCTCTTCGGCCTCGCGACGCAGCTTGCGGACCAGCTCCAACTCAGACTGGAAGTCGACGTAATGCGGCAGTTTGATGTGTTCGAGAAAACCGGTGGCCTGAATGTTGTCGGCGTGGCTCAGGACAAACTCTTCGTCCTGCGCGGGTGCACCCAGATTGTCTTCGCCCAGTTCTTTCCAACGCAGGGCCCGATCGACCAGAGCCATCGCGATGGATTTTCGTTCGGACTGACCAAAGACAAGACCGTATCCGCGCGTGAACTGCGGTGGTTCGGTCTTGGAGCCCGTGAACTGGTTGACCGTCTCACATTCGGTCAGTTCGACCTCGCCGATATCAATGGCGAAACCCAGCTCGGGGATCTCCATTTCCACCGCCACCTTGCCGATGCGCAGTTCGCCAACAAAGGCGTGGTTGCGGGCGTAGCCGCGCTGGGTGGAATAGGCCATGCCCAGTACAAAGCCCTCGTCCCCACGGGTCAGTGATTGCAAGCGCAAGGGACGATTGGATGGAAACTCCATCGGCTCGCGGGTCAGGTCGCCCGGGGTGTGATCGCTGGCGGGTTCATCCTGAATGATGTCCTCACCTTTCAGGAACTCGGTGATATGGGGCGTCGGCTCCTGACGTGCCGCGCCTTCGGGTGCCTTAGGGGCTTCACCATCAGCAGCCAGTTTGAAATCCAGCAAACGGTGGGTGTAGTCGAAGGTCGGACCCAGAACCTGCCCGCCGGGCGCATCTTTGAACGTGGCCGAGATCCGACGATCACACGCCATCTGAGAGGTCTCGACCGGGTTGGAATAGCCAAAGCGCGGCAGAGTCGTACGGTAAGCACGGACCAGAAAGATCGCCTCGATCAGATCGCCACGTGCCTGTTTGATCGCCAGTGCAGCAAGATCGGGGTCAAACAAGGATCCTTCAGCCATGACCCGGTTCACGGCAAGGCTCAGTTGTTCGCGGATCTGTGCAAGGCTCAGCTCCGCCACATCAGTCGCGCCCCGGCGTTCTTCGGCCAACCACGTATGGGCGTTCTCGATGGCTTTTTCGCCCCCTTTGACAGCTACGTACATCGCTTAGCCCTCTGTCCTGATCTGCGTGCTGCGCGGCAGGGCCGCGATCTTGTCACCGCAGGTAAAGAAGAAATCGCACCCCAGCGGATACAGCATCGCATTGCCCTGAAGCGCCGGAATATCCGGCAGAGACAACCGCGCGGTGTCCTTGATCCCGGGGCCGCTCAGAATGGCACCGCTTTGCTCAAGCTGGTCGCATTCTACAATCAGGGTCGCAGACCGATCCGGGTATTCCGGCGTGCCTATGCGATAGGCGTTCAGCGGACCCAACGCCCCCCACGTTCCAACTGCGAAATCTGCCAGGTCCGCAGACACAATCGGCGCGCCCGTGTGGAAGGTCAGCCATTTGCGCACCGCATCGGTATCAGCTTCACCAGCCAAATGAACCTTTGTTTCGGGATCGCACAGCGTCAGCAACAGCGTGCTTGCTGCCATGGACAAAGGCGCAGGGGGTTCACTGCCTGTTAGGGTGCGAATGTCACCCGGGCGCGCCATCACAGTCATGGCAGCGCGGAACGCGTGGGCGGCCTGGACAGGCGCGTTTTGAAAGCCCCCGGAGAACTGTGTTTGCACGGCCATCAGTCTTCCCCCCGGACCAGCGTGAAAAACTCGACCTTGGTGGAGGCTGCTTTGGCAGCGCGCGCGGCTTTGGCCTTCAGCATCTGCGCCTGCAGCGGGTTGATCAGCTTTGCCTTTAACTCATCCGAGGAAGACGTCTGCATCATGGCATCAATCAAAGCTGCGGCTTCCGCCTTGGGCTTGGATCTGCCCTGCACATATCCGTGACCAACCGTGCCATCCTGAAGCACGACCGAACAGCGCGTGACGGTCATTTCGCCCAAGTTGAACGGCGCTCCGGTAGCGCCGGTGCGTCCACGCACCATGACGCCGCCCACTTCGGGGCGGCGCAGCCACTCAAAGCTTGGACGGTCCTGAATGCCATCCCATAGCGCCATCAAAGCATCGTCTGGCGCGCGGGCCAGCAGACCCATCCATTCCTTCCGCGCCTGTGTCGCGATTTCTGTCTGATTTGTCATCAAAGCCTCTTGGCCGGGTTGTCTACATGGACTATACAACTAGACAAATATTACCCTTTAGGCATCCGAGTCGCAATCCGCGATCGTGTGAAGATTTGATGACATGAGCAAAACACCGATCTGGAAAAGCATCGCCCTGCGCCTGACCTCGGACATCGCTGAAGGGCGCTATCAAACCGGAGACCGCCTGCCGACCGAAGCACAATTGGCCGCCACTCATGGCGTCAATCGCCACACTGTGCGGCGCGCGTTGGCAGACATGTCGGAACAAGGTCTGGTCCACGCCAGGCGCGGCGCAGGCGTGTTTGTGGCGGCGCGACCCACGGATTATCCAATAGGCAAAAGGGTGCGATACCACAAAAACATCTCGGCCAGCGGTAAGATGCCGGGCAAGAAAATCCTCGCGCTGACCACACGCGCGGCAGATGAAGCCGAAGCAGAAGCCTTGGGTTTGGACAAAGGTGATCCGGTGCATGTCTATGACGGTCTGTCTTTGGCGGACGGGCAGCCTGTGGCCGTGTTTCAAAGCGTTTTTCCAGCTACGCGTTTTCCCGACCTGTTGCAGACGCTGACCGAAACGCAATCGGTTACAAAAGCTCTGCAAGCCAGTGGAATCGCGGATTACACACGCATCTCG
This sequence comes from Ruegeria sp. BHSB064, assembly GCF_059613205.1. NCBI lineage: Bacteria > Pseudomonadati > Pseudomonadota > Alphaproteobacteria > Rhodobacterales > Roseobacteraceae > Ruegeria > Ruegeria sp. BHSB064. Next base: position 8,399 of record NZ_JBXWSB010000110.1, on the reverse strand, counting down.
ACCCGTCTGACAGCACGCGGGGCAACGGCAACACAAGCCCTGCAGCTTCAACTGTCCGAAGGCGCTCCGGTTCTGTTCTCGGTCGGCGTGAACGCGGACCCAGATGGCCAGCCGGTTGAATATGGGCGAACCGTTTTCGCGGGTGAGCGGGTCACGCTGACCCTGAACGAAGAATAGACCCCTACAGGGGTTTTCGGTTTTTGTATCTGCAAGAACAGGGTTACGCGTGCTTTTCCAAAAACGCTTCGGCACTTAGCGTTCGAAAGTCGGGCAAAGCCGCGCGAAGCTTGGCGTTGTCCCAGTCCCACCACGCAAGCTGTTCCATTCGGTCTGCGACGCCCTCAGGGAACCTGTTGCGCAACACCTGCGCCGTGACACCTGCAACAATCGTATAGGCCGGGACGTCTTTGGTCACCACTGCTCCCGAAGCAACCACGGCACCATTGCCGATCGTGACCTCGGGCTTGATGATCGCAGCGTGTCCGATCCAGGTGTCATGCCCGATCCGGGCGGTGCGACTGGCGCGATGAGCGAACCAATCCGCATCATCTTCGGCATCGTCCCAATAGTCGGCGGAACGATAGTGAAAATGATGCAGCGATGCCTTGTCCATCGGGTGATCTGTCGCTCCGATACGAGTGAAGCTTGCAATATTTGCGAACTTTCCGATCTCGGCATTGGCAATATCGCAGGTCCGGTCACAATAGGAATAATCGCCCCAAACCGAGTTCGCCACTCGGCTGCCAGCACCAATCTCAACATATGCGCCAAAGCTGCTGTTGGTGATCTGACAACCGGTGTGAATAAACGGTTGATCCGCGCGCAGTCGTGCCATTGAGTGTCCCACCCTCAGCTCAGGGTAACAAGAATGCTTTGCGCGCAGCGTCACGCGGTTTGCGTTTTTTGCCCGTTTCGCCCTGGATCAATCGTTTGCGCAGCCAGCCCGAGAACCAGTCCATCAACATGACCATCAGGATGATCAGGATGATGTAGTAGGCGACTTCTTCCCAATCCTTTTGCGTGATGATCGCCTGCGTCAGCAAAAGACCAATACCACCCCCTGTGATCGCACCTATGACCGTCGCGCTGCGGGTGTTGGATTCCAGAAAATACAGCAGCTGGCTCAACAAAACGGGCGTGACTTGCGGAATGACCCCAAAGCGATACCGCTGAGGGGCATTTGCGCCTGTGGACTGAACGCCCTCTATCTGCTTCTGGTCCACATTCTCCAACGCTTCCGAGAAGATCTTGCCGAATGTCCCGGTGTCGGTCACCAGTATGGCCAGCGCGCCTGTCAAAGGTCCGGGACCAAAGGCGCGGGCCAGAACGACAGTCCAGATCAAGGCGTCCACGCCGCGCACAAAGTCGAAAACACGACGCGTTGCAAAGCGGATGGATTTCACGGGGTTGAAGTTGCGCGTTGCAAGGAAGGCCAGTGGCAATGCCACCATGGCTGCGCCCAGCGTGCCCAGAAACGCCATCAGGATCGTCTCGAAGATCGCCCAGGCCACGTCCTGATGCCGCCACATCTTGTTGGTCCAGAAGCCATTAAAAATTGCACCCGCCTCACCCGACGCCGCGCGTCCAGCCAGTTCGGGGAACGACTTGCCATAATAGGGGCTGTCGAGCGTGAACCAGAACAGCTCCCACCCGTTGAAATAGCGAAACACTTCCGACCGATTGCGTGTGACGGTCAAACGGCCAGCATCCGTCTTGATTGCCAAGCGGTTCTTGGAAACGTTGATCCACTCTGGCACGTCACCTGCAGGCAACTCCGCCTGTACGCCCGCCGACCGGCTGGGTGTTGCCCGAACAGTTCCATAACCGGGGATGTCATACTCGACCGTTTCCGGCCCGAACCGCACCACATGACCGTCTTCCAGATCGATCACGGTTGTCTCGCCCAGCGCCACCCAGTCCGGAGCCTGACCTTCTGGGTATGCGCCCTTGCGCTCGCCCTCAATCGCGGCCGAAACCTCGCCGGTGCGGTTGTCACGCTCGATATGCGTCTTGTAGCTATAGCTGTCGGACACAAGCGTCTTGCCGTTTTCCCAATTCGCGCGCGCCGCAAGCCCCGGAACGTCAAACGCGAAGAAGACGTAGACCAGGTAAGCCAGCACCAATGTAGGCAGCCCGAAATTGACCAGTCTTTTACGGCTGAACAGACGATCCGCTTCAGCTTTCAGCTCATCGACGGTCAGATTGGTTGCGAAGGTGCTCATACTGAGGCTCCTTTTTCCGCCCCATGAGTCAGACGGTCGCGTAGGACACCGGACAGCTGATCTACGACGACGATTGTTACGAAAAGCAAAAGGAAAATGGCCGCGGCCTCATCGTACCGGCCCTGTCCCCAGGACATGGCGTTGCGCAGCTCATAGCCCAGACCGCCGGCACCAACAAAACCCAGGATGGCCGAGGCGCGAATATTGATTTCGAACCGCAACAACGCGTAGCTGACATAATTCGGTCCGACCTGCGGGATCACGCCCAGATACATGCGTTGCGACCAGTTCGCACCCACCGAATGCAAGCCCTCGACCGGCTTGAGCGAGGCGTTTTCGTTGACCTCGGAAAACAACTTACCCAGTGCGCCCGCTGTGTGAATGGCAATCGCAATCATCGCCGGCACCGGACCACCGCCCAAAATGAATATCAGTACAAGTGCGATGACAATCTCGGGGACGGCACGGCACACATCTGAAATTCGGCGAAATAAAGGGATCAAGGCAGGCCAAAGCGCCATGCCACGCGTCGACATCAGGGCCAGAAACGTGCCTGCTATCGCGCCGATCAAGGTGGAAGCGGCGGCGATATTCAGTGTTTCGATCAGTGCGGGGAAAAACTTAGCCAGGTTTTCCGGCAGCGCGCCGATTTTTTCCCACGCTTCGGACAGAACCTCAGCGGGGTAGTCGAAAATACGCGTCCAGCCATCGCGGAAGCTGCCAGCGTTGCGGTCGTCAGCAACACGAAAGCTCGAGGCCATAACGGCGACGAACAGGATCAGGAGGATACCACCATAGACCCTTTTGCGGCGCGTCATCGCCGTATAGTCATCGCGGATCTGGTCGACGGTCGGGGACCCAGCGGTCAGGTCTGTCATGGAAGGCTCCTGGGTGGAAAAACGGGGCCCGGATTTCCACCGGACCCCGATCATTGGGTATGCAGGCTTAGTTGGACTTCAGCTTGCGTGCTTCGATGATGATTTCGTAAGCATCATGCGTGATCGGCTCGAACGCTTTCGCTTCACCTGCGGCAACGCCGTAGAAGCAATCACGGTCTTTCTCGTGCAGGCCAGCCATCAGGGCTGTCATCTTTTCTTTGACGTCCGCAGGCAGCGCGGTGCGCAGAACAACCGGACCTTCCGGGATCGGCTTGGATTTCCAGATTTCAACCATGTCGTTCATGTCGACCAGACCGGCATCAACTGCCCGGCGCAGCGCGCCCGAGTTGTATCCGTCTTCCCAGTTGCCCAGACCATCGGCCCAGGTCACGCCACCATCAACGTCACCATTGTTGACTGCCACGATGGTCTGCTCGTGACCGCCAGTGAATTTCACTTCGCCAAAGTAGTCGCCCGAGTCCATGGTGGCACCAGTGGCCTGCGGAATTTCGATGGACGGGATCAGGTAGCCCGAGGTCGAGTTCGGGTCGCCAAAACCAAAGGTCTTGCCTTTCATGTCGTCCAGCGAGGTGATGCCGCTGTCCTTGCGGGCAAATCCAATCGAGTAATACCCGTAACCACCGTCGACGTTCACCTTTACCAGAACCGGCTCAACCGCTTCGGGATCGCTCAGGTAGGTTTTGGCGTAACCCGACGCGCCCAACCATGCCATGTCGATGGTGCCGCCCAGCAGGCCCTGAATCACACCGTTGTAATCGGCAGGCGCAAACAGTTTGGTCTCAACGCCCAGCGTTTCTTCGGTATATTCACGCAGGCATTCGTTGTTGTTCAGGCGATCCTGAGCGTTCTCGCCGCCCAGAATTCCGATACGGAACTCGCTGATGTCCTGTGCCATGGCCGGTGCGGCCAACGCAGTTGTCGCCGCAAAGGCAGCAATCAGTTTTTTCATCTGTCTCTCTCCAGTTTGATTGCCCCGGCCTTTCATCGGGCCGGGCGATGAAAGGGGGTTGGTGGCTCAGATAGTTGCTTCCGCTTCCATCAGGGCCTTCTGGGTGGCGTCCAGAGTTTCGATCTCGGTCGATGTCGCCTCTTCCGAGAAGCTGGCATCGGCGCCATAGATTTCGCGGGCAACGCCGGTCGTCAGTTGTTCCGGTAGCCCGTCAAAGACGATGCGCCCGTCGCGCATTCCGACCACGCGATCACAATAACGGCGGGCAGTGTCCAGCGTGTGCAGGTTGGCGATGACGGTGCGGCCATCCTCTTCATGGATACGGCGCAGCGCCTGCATCACCACCTGAGCGTTCATCGGGTCAAGCGACGCGATGGGCTCGTCCGCCAGAATGATCTTGGGGTCTTGCATCAAGGCGCGCGCGATAGCGACGCGCTGTTGCTGGCCGCCCGACAGGGCCTCTGCGCGTTTGGGCGCGTGCTCTGCGATCCCCAGACGATCAAGTATGTCGATTGCACGATGGATGTCTTCCATCGGAAACAGGTTGAACATGGTCGCCAGGGTCGAATGACGGTTCAGCGTGCCATGCAGAACGTTCGACACAACATCCATGCGCGGCACCAGATTGAACTGCTGAAAGATCATGGCGCAATCAGCTTGCCAGGCGCGCTTTTCGCGGCCCTTCAGTTGGGTCACGTCACGACCTTCAAACAGGATCTGACCATCGCTGGAATCTGTCAGCCGGTTGATCATCCGCAGCAGGGTCGACTTGCCTGCACCCGACCGCCCGATGATCCCGATCATGCAAGGCTTGTCTACGTCCAGCGTCGCAGCGTCCACAGCAACGTTGTCGCCAAAGCGTTTGGTCAGTTTCTTGATCTGCAGCACGTGCCACCCCCAGATGATGTTGGCGGTCAGCTACAGATGCCGTTCAACGGATATGTGTCAGCGTGGTGAAAGTTTTGTAACGGACCAGCCGTTGCGGGGGCTATCCATCCCCCTGCCCCGCAGGTATACGCTTCGGCGACTCTTTTTCTGATACGAGGCCACAATGAGCTTTGACCGCACCATCAAGATCGCTCCATCGATCCTGTCCGCCGATTTCGCCAATTTCGGAGCAGAGATTCAGGCCATCGAGGCACAAGGCGCGGATTGGGTCCATGTGGATGTCATGGATGGTCATTTCGTTCCGAACCTGACCTTTGGCCCACCCGCCGTCAAAGCCTTTCGCCCGCACGTGAAAACCGTGATGGATGTGCACCTGATGATCACCCCGGTTGATCCCTATATTCAGGCGTATGCCGATGCCGGAGCGGACATCCTGACCGCACATGTCGAGGCTGGCCCTCACACACATCGCACCCTTCAGGCAATCCGCGCCGCAGGTATGAAAGCAGGCGTCGCCCTGAACCCCGGAACACCGGCAGAAGCGGTCGAGCACCTGCTGGATCTTACCGATCTGGTTTGCGTGATGACGGTGAACCCCGGATTCGGGGGTCAGAAGTTCATCGACATGACGGGCAAGGTGCGTAAGCTGCGCCAGATGATTGGTGACCGCCCGGTACACATCGAAATCGACGGTGGTGTTGATCCAAAAACCGCTCCGCTGGTCGCGGCGGCTGGTGCCGATGTTTTGGTGGCCGGTTCAGCCGTCTTCAAAGGTGGATCGGTGGACCAACCTGACGTGTATGGTGACAACATCCGTGCTGTACGTGCAGCAGCAGAGTCAGCTTTGTCGTAGTTTAGAGACTCACGTTACCGGCCAGTGGCTCAGCTCCTTACCGACTGTGAACGGAGCCCTTCACAAAAAGGGCTCCTCTCCGTCAATCTGCCCGGGCCGAACGACCCGATACGCCGTTGACCCCTGACGCTTGAAACGTCCCACCAAAGTCTTCGGCGTTGGGGCCATAAAACACTCCGTAAGCTTCGCCATCTGTCCCTGGCCCGGAAATCGTCGCGGTAAACCCAAAAGAAACCTATTGGGGGTCGCGATTACGCATCGAAAATAACAACCTGTTCATTGGAAACAGGTTTTCCCCGTTTGGTTTGGTTGAGTATGGCAGAACGGATTCCGACATCCCGGCCTACAGATTTACTGAGACCAATTTTGAACTCGGGCCAGAACGACGATTCTGACAAAGCAACGTCGTTTCGTTCGTCTTTTACCGACACCCAACACCTCGGGTGACTTCGTGCTGTTCACTCAAGCTCATTTCCTACAAGCCACGGGTCTTCGACTTTCATGCCCTGATAAACCGCATGCAAAAAAAGATGGGCAATCACCGGGTCGTTTGAAAACGGCGAAAACTGCAGATTGCCCTCGCGGACACCTTCCTCCGCTTCATAAACGACCTCGTCGCCCTTTACAGTTACAAGCACTTCAAGCTCTGCCAGCGTTTCGGGGTCGACCGCTGTGGGATCATCCGACAGGATCACAAAATCCGCTACTTTTCCAACTTCGATAGAGCCCTTTTCATTTTCTTCGAAATGCTGCCAGGCGGGCCAAATTGTCATAGCTTTCAGGGCCGTCATGACGTCCACCCTCTGATGCGGTCCCAAAATGTCGCCCGACCGTGTGCGGCGGGTGACGGTCGCGGCAAGCACACGCATACTGTCGGGGAATGCGACCGGGGCGTCGTGATGTGTGCCGAACATCATGCCACGTTCACGCAGCCATCCCGTAGGCGAGATGTTGTCAGCATTGACCGGCCCAACCGTATGGTCCCGGTGCCAATCGCCCCAATAGAATGTGTGCATCGGGAACAGCGAAGGAAACACGCCAAGCCGTTTGAAACTGGCAACCTGATCCTCTCTTAGAAACTGGCCGTGAATCAGAACAGGGCGATTGCCCGGGTCACCGTATTTGATCTGCGCCTCTTCAAGGGCCGCAATCAACATGTCAGATGCCCCTTCGCCGTTGGAATGCACGAGGATCTGGAAGCCGTTCTCGTAACACCAGTTCACCGCGTCCTGAAGCTGCTCCATTGTAATGGCGGCATAACCGGCATACCCGGCGGCATAGTTTCCAACCGGATTGTAATAGGGTCGATCCCGCAACGCCGTGAAACCTTGCGGGGATCCGTCGATTGTCAGCTTGCAGCCGCCGACCCGAACGCGGTTACCATAATCCACCGAGGTATTTTCTTCGATATAGTCCCTCGACTCCAGCACATCTGGAAAAGCAACCACATCGATGGGCAGACCATCTTCGGCAGCAACTTTCTTGAGAACCTCGACAATCTCTCCCGAAGATCGGCCTTCTTGTCCGGTCGTATATCCAAACTTTGCCCAAAGTTCAGTTCCGGCTTTCGCAAAGGCCGCCAAGCCCTCCTCGCCTAGATTTCCAAGTATGGGAACGAGCACTGAAAAGAACGCGTATTCTTCCAGAACACCATTGGGTTCTCCGGCTTCGTCGCGCTGTATGACCCCGCCGGGAGGGGCCTCTGAAGCGGCGGTGATGCCTGCCAACTCAAGAGCTTTAGAATTCGCGACCCCCAGATGACCGGATTGATGAATGATGATCACAGGCAAATCCTCAGACACCATGTCCAGATCTTGCCGTGTCGGGTGACGCAGTTCCTTCAGTTGCGCATTATCATAGCCAAAGCCGATGATCATCTTCACCTGCTCAACGGCTTCCGCGTTCTCAGCGGCCCAGTTGGACAGTGTCGATTGCAGGCTCGCAATATCAACGACGTCCCCATCCGGCGGCGCGAGGAGGTTGGCAGACAAAGCCTGCAACCCACCCATGACAACATGTCCGTGGCTGTCCACAAAGCCCGGCAACATCGCGCGTCCGTTAAGATTGAAGGTTTCCGTTCCATCACCTTGATGCGCGGATAGATCAGATAGCGATCCGACGGCCAGAATGCGCCCGTCTTTGACTGCGACCGCTTCGGCAGAGGGTCCTTCGTCATTCATCGTGACAATTGGACCGCCGAGATAGATGCGATCCGCGATTTCTTGGGACGACGCCGAAGAAGACGAAAACGCGATTGCTGCGATAAGACAGAATGACCGAGCCGATACGTGCATCTTATGACCTCTTTCGAATTGCAATGTCTCAATATGAAAGAGGTTAGCATTTTGGCGAACGTTTCCGAAAAAGAAAAAGGCCGCCCCTGTGTGGGACGGCCTTCTTTAGTTCTTTACCGAGTTGCTCCCGGCAGATTTTCCTGAGGAAAATCGCCTGCCGCAACCAGGCGCGACAAGCGCGCCTTACTCGATGATTTTCGACACAACGCCGGCGCCGACGGTGCGGCCGCCTTCGCGGATGGCGAAGCGCAGGCCGTTTTCCATCGCGATCGGCGCGATCAGCTCAACGCCGAA
>NZ_JBXWSB010000109.1:0-15453 GCF_059613205.1 Ruegeria sp. BHSB064 | reverse complement strand
GGGATGATGGCCGGGATCGGTGGGTTGATGCAGGTAAACATTGCCCAGGAAGTAGTGCCAAATGCGCTTTACGGCCGAGAGTTGGACGTGCTGGCCGCAGTTGTGCTGGGTGGGGCCCGGTTGGGCGGCGGGCGGGGCACCGTCTTTGGGTGCATCCTTGGTGTTATGTTCGTCGCGATCACGCAAAACGGTTTGAACCTTTTGGGAATATCACCCTTTGCATTCCAGATGATCATCGGTGCTGCGATCCTGTTGGCGATTTCCTCATCGAACCTGAGTTTTGGAAGGCGTCCACGCGCTGCTGCGCAAGTTGCGAAGGCGGGAACGGGATGAGCCTTCGTGAAAGGATAAATGCGGCACTTGGGGCGGAAACTCTGCCACTGCTTGTCTTTCTTGGCTTGGTCTTCCTGGCGTTTTCGCTTGCAACGCCATTGTTTCTGACAGGCGCCAATTTACGCTCAATGGCCTTTCAAATGCCGGTATTGGGATTGCTGACACTTGCAATGCTAGTGCCGATCCTGTCTGGCGGATTGAACCTTGCGATCATCTTTCAGGCCAATATCTCGGGTCTCGCTTTGGCCTGGGTTCTCATAGAGTTCGGGGGCTCGGAAGCCGGGCCCGGTGCTTTCATTCTGGGTGCAGCGGTCGCGTTGCTGGCAGGGGCCGTTTCCGGTGCCGTCATGGGGGTCGTTGTCGCTTATGTGGGAGCACACCCCATTCTCGTTTCGCTTGCCATGATGATCTTCCTGCGTGGCTTGGGTGAGTTCCTGACACGCGGCGGCGATATTTCGGGTTTTCCAGAATACATGAATGTGCTGGGTCACGGCAGTTTTCTGGGCATTCCCGTACCGATGATCATCTTTCTGCTGGCTGCGCTCGTTTGGCACATCATGCTCAAACGCTCGCGCCACGGGTTCTCGGTCTATATGGTCGGTTCGAACATTCAGGCGTCCGAGTATTCTGGACTGCACACGCGCCGCACCCTTGTGCTGATCTACACCATTTCAGGTATGATTTGTGCCGTGGCGGGCATCCTGATGGCAGCGCGCTTTAATTCAGTCCGTGTTGGCCATGGCGAGGCGTTGCTTCTGGTGACTGTTCTGGCGTGTTTTCTGGGCGGTATAGACCCGTTCGGAGGGTTCGGGCGTGTTCTGCCGGTGGTCTTGGCCCTGATTATTCTGCAAGCTCTGTCATCAGGTCTGAACCTGATCGGTGCCAACCAGCATTTGTCTACGGCTGTCTGGGGCTTGTTTCTGATTGGTGTCATGGCGTTGCGGTGGGTTGGCGCGCAGTGGCGAAACAAACGACGAAGAGGGACATAGTCATGGAAGGTTTCGGCGTACATACCAGCATGTGGACCATGCATTGGGACCGCGATGGGGCCGAGCGGACGATACCCGCTGCAGCCGCCTATCAGATGGATTTCATCGAGATTGCCTTGCTGGACACCAGCGTTGTCGATGCAACCCATACGCGTGACTTGCTTGAAAAACACGAGATGCGGGCCGTCTGTTCGCTTGGGCTGCCCGAACAAAACTGGGCCTCGGTCAATCCCGATGGCGCTATCGGGCACCTTGTCAACGCTATGGACAAAGCCAAGGAGATGGGCGCAGAAGCCCTGTCCGGTGTCACATATGGCGGGATTGGAGAACGCACAGGTGTACCGCCCACGCAGGCCGAGTATGACAATATCGCACGTGCCTTGGAGGGTGCCGCCAAACACGCCAAAACCCTTGGGATCGCCTTTGGTATCGAGCCTGTAAACCGCTATGAAAACCACTTGATCAATACAGGTTGGCAGGCAGTCGAAATGATCGAAAAAGTGGGTGCGGACAATATTTTCATCCATCTCGACACCTATCACATGAATATCGAAGAAAAGGGTGCAGGCAACGGTATCCTCGATGCACGAGAACATCTGCGTTACATTCATTTGTCGGAAAGTGATCGCGGAACACCGGGCGAGGGGACGTGTGACTGGGACGAGATTTACGCCACGTTGGCGGCGATTGGGTTCAAGGGCGGGCTTGCAATGGAGAGTTTCATCAATATGCCACCGCAGATCGGATATGGTCTTGCGGTTTGGCGTCCGGTTGCCCCCTCCTTCCAGGATGTCATGGACAAGGGTTTGCCGTTCCTCAGGAACAAGGCCGCCCAATACCGTCTCATATGACGGCGGTACAAGGATCAACCGGATTTGATAGAGGCGGTGCAACAGTCGCCGTGGCAAGCGATTGACTGGAAGTGGTGATATCGCGGTTCTCGACGTCGGTAAAACCAATGTCGAACTTTGGGTGGCCAGAAAAGATGGCACCTTGCTGGAGAACAGATCAACCCCCAACACTGTTCTGGTCGGTCAAAACTGGCGGTTTCATGACCTGGACGGGATTGCAACCTGGCTGATCGGCACGCTGTCCGAGCTTTGTAAACGGCACCCCATCCGGACTCTTGTTCCCGTTGGTCACGGGTCGGGCGGTGTGCTTGTCGGTTCGGATCCGGAAGGCGCCGGTGCAGGGTGTGTCTTGCCGATGATCGACTACGAACAGGCGTGCCCACCAGAAATCGATGCCGAATACCGAAGCAAAGCGGGAACGTTCGAGGATCGCGGCAGCCCCGTGATGATGGCTTCGACCCATGCCGCCCGTCAGATGCTTTGGATGGAGCACGCCTGCCCGACAGAATTCAGTAACGCCCGGTATTTTTTGAACATTGCGCAATTCTGGGGTTGGTGGCTGACCGGCGTCGCGGCCTCGGAATACTCTGCTATGGGCGCGCAGTCGCATTTGTGGAACGTTCCACGCCGTCGCTGTACCCCCATTGTTCAAGAGCGCGGCTGGCAAAGGTTGCTACCTGAGTTCCGGGCGGCCTGGGAGCCGCTGGGACCGGTTCGCAACACTCTGGTTCAGCGTTTCGACTTGCCCCAGAACATGGTTGTGCTGACCGGCGCACATGACTCCACTGCCAACTTTTTTCGATATGTATCTGCTCAGATTGAGGATTTCACGCTTGTTTCGACGGGGACCTGGGTGGTTGCGTTGTCGCGTGAAGTGGATATTGCAAACCTTGATCAAACGCGCGGCACAACAATCAATGCCGATATGGACGGCAATCCGATCGGAGGCGCTCTGACAATGGGCGGGCGCGAGTTCTCGGCCATAGCTGGATCAGATTCTGACCAACAGGCGGCTCTTCACGATGTGGTGGAGAGGCTGATTGCACGCGGCACTATGGCCATCCCGAGTTTTGGAGATAACGAAGGGCAGTTTCCCGGCTCTGCAAGGCAAGGGCACGTAGTGAGCACTCCCCCTGAAGACAAGGCTGAACGCAAAGCGCTTGCCGTGCTGCATTCGGCGTTACTGACCGTGACCTGTTGCGATGTTTTGAACGGAGGAGAAAGGCTTATTCTGGATGGGACCTTTCTGAGAGAACCGCTTTACGCATCTATTGTTGCTGCGTTGCGCCCGGGCCGTCGGACCGAAGTGTCACATGAAACGCATGGCGTTGTGGCTGGTGCGGTGCAACTGGCTTGCAAAAACTCTGGTTCTGCATCGCCGCCTCTGACACTTGACTCTGTAACACCAATTGTGATGCCCGGATTGCAGGAATACGCGATGCAATGGCGCGAGGCCGCAAACAGACAAGGAGTCCGTCTCAATGACTGAACAAGATTTGCGCGAGCGAATGGTGGAGACGTGTTTGAAGATGAATGCCTCCGGGATCAATCAGGGAACGGCGGGGAATCTGTCTGCCCGCTTCGAAAACGGGTTTCTGATCACGCCGTCGTCTTTGCCGTACGACAGGATGAAACCCGACGATCTGGTCGAGATGGATTTCGAAGGCACTTATGTTGGGCGCAGACCATCATCGGAATGGCGTTTCCATCGTGACATTTTGCAAAAGCGCACGGATATCGACGTCGTGCTGCACTGTCATTCGGTTTACGCAACAACGCTTGCCTGCCACCACCGTCAGATTCCGGCGTTTCACTACATGGTCGGTGTGGCCGGGGGAACAACGATTCCTTGCGCAGAATACGCAACCTTTGGGACTCAGGACCTGTCTGATGCGGTGCTAAAAGCGCTTGAGGGCCGGTCAGCGTGCCTGTTGGCCCAACATGGGCAGATCGCGATTGGCAAGACTTTGGACGAGGCTCTTTGGCTGGCGACTGAGGTCGAGACCCTGTCGCGCCTATACGTACAAGCGCTACCGCTCGGAGAGCCTCCGGTTTTGTCGGATGACGAAATGGCACGTGTGATCGATCAGATGCAGCGCATGAAGTATGGTCTTGGGCCAGAGGTTGAGGGCAGCAACGATGTCGCGCGACCACGCATCAAACAACGGCAATGAAACCAGAAGTGACCGGTACAATGCTGTTTCCCATGGCCCGCTAAGCCGCAGATCACGCAACAAAATACGGGTCGGTGGTTCCAAACTGGATCACGGCTAAAGCAACGGAGTTGGTCGATACTTCCAGCTATCTCGTTGAGGTCGCCCGTGACCTGCATGTCGTTCCCGAGCTCTGTGGCAATCGCGTATCGTTTACCCACCCGCGTAAACACGCGGTGATTGAGGGGTTGGACATGGACAAAGCCTCGTCATCCTCTATTTCGCTGGTCTCTGTGAACGGGTCTGCGGTGGAACATCCAAACGCGAGCGGGCCATGGAACCAAAATCAAAAGCCGATAATCCGGAGCGCAACTGAAAACTTACCCAGAGTAGCCTCGTAAATCATGCAATGTACCGAGCAATCGTTGCCCGACTCCCATTCTGCCAAATCGCGTTCAGCCACCCGGCAAAGTCTTCGGAAAAGCGTGTTCCGCGACCGAAGTCGCCGTAATACTGACGCTGTTCTAGCCATAAAGTCGGATCGATTTTGGATGCCAACGCGGTTTTGTGCAGGTTGGCCCATTGCGGATCATTGGGCTCAATCTCCGAGCCGTCTTCGCGAACACCCGCACACATACGGCACCAGAACGCTTCGGCAAGTGCAAGTCCGTTTGCGGAAGACCCAGATGCTGCTGCGTCGCGCAGCGATGGAAGCAGAAAACCCGGATGCCGTGCCGATCCGTCGAACGCAACCCTGCGCGTCGTGTCATGAACTGCAGTGTTTGCAAACCGCTTCTCAACCAGCTCTAGGTACTCTTTCGGGGTTGTTCCGGGAACGGCTTCGACGAACGGCAAAATATCATCTGCTTGAACTTTCCGAAAAAATGCCCGGACGTCCGGGTCCGACATACAATCAGATATTGTCGAAACATTTAGAATTTCACCGACATTCGCAAGCAGCTGGTGACCGCCGTTCAATATGCGCAGTTTCATTGTCTCGTAGCTGTGGACATCGCGGGTTAGCGTTACTCCAACCTTTTCGAGCGGCGGTCGCCCGGCGCAGAAATCATCTTCGACCACCCATTGGCGGAAGTTTTCGTGAGAAACTGGCACGCGGTCGTCGATGCCAAGCGCGCGGCACTGCGATATCACTTGGTCTGTGGTTGCCGGAACGATGCAATCCACCATGGAATTGGGGAACGCGCCGTTTTGGTCAATCCAGTCGGCCAGATTGGTGTCAGACAGGCGTGCCAGCCCGACAACGCATTCTCGCAGGATTGCCCCATTGCCCTGAAGGTTGTCGCAGCTTAACGCGGTGAATGGTCTGAGGCCTGCGTCCCGGCGTTTTTTCAAGGCCGAAACGATTGCGCCAAAAACCGTACGGGGTCGATCCGGATTTTTCGCATCATGCCGAATATCTTCGTGATCAAGGCCGAGCGTACCGGTGTTGGCGTTCAGAAAATACCCGCCTTCCGTTACCGTCATTGACACGATTTTCGTGGATGGCTCGGCCATGCATTGGATCAAAGTACCATTGCCGGGTTCAATCGGCAGGTAATCAATCATCGAACCGATTACCTCTGCGGTTATCCCGTTGGGATCCAGCTCGATCAACGTTGTCAGGCAGTCCTGTTCCAGCAGACGTTCTCGCATCTTGGCGTCATAGTTTCGTACACCGGCACCTATGATCGCCCAGTCATAGGCCAGACCTTGTTGCATCAGTTGGTGAATGTACCAAGCCTGATGCGCACGATGAAAGTTACCAAGCCCGATGTGAACAATACCCGGCGCAAGGTCAGCGCGGTCATACGCGGGCGTCCCAACGGTTTCTGTCAGGTCTGACAGGGTGTTGCACTGTAACCTGACCGGGAGATTTGCGTTCGCCAGAGGGTCCATCAGCTCATCCAGTTTCCGCCGTCGACATTGTAGGTTTGTGCGACAATGTATTCGGCCTCATCCGAGGCTAGAAACACCGCCATCCCGGTCAGATCGTCGGCGCGACCCATCCGGCCGTACGGAACGGATGCCGCCACTTCGCGTTTCTTCTGACCGAGCGGTTTGCCCTCATGTTTTGCAAAGAAAGCGTCGACACCGTCCCAGTGCTCGCCGTCGACGACACCTGGGGCAATGGCGTTCACATTTATCCCATGAGAGATCAGGTTCAGTCCCGCAGATTGCGTGAGAGAGATGATCGCGGCCTTGCTGGCACAATAAACTGCGACCAAAGGCTCGCCCCTGCGCCCAGCTTGCGACGCCATGTTTATGATCCGACCCTTGGTTCCGTGCTCGATCATGTGGCGCGCAACGGCTTGCATTGTGAACAGGGCACCCGCGACGTTGATGTCGAAAACACGGTTGTAATCTGAACGCTCGATTTCGACGATGGGTGCCACTGTGAAGATGGCTGCGTTATTGATCAAAATGTCGATGGGGCCAAGGCGCGAGGCCGTCTTGGCAACAGCCGCGTCTATGCTCTGTTGGCTTGTTACGTCCATTTCTACGGCGAAGGCGGCCTCGCCTATCCCGGCGGCTGCGTCCTGCGCACGCTTGACTTCAATGTCGGCTATCGCAACGCGGGCGCCCTCTGCAACATATGCTTTGGCAAAGGCCAGCCCAATGCCGCGCGCGGCCCCGGTGATCAGGGCGGTTTTGCCTGCCAGACGTGTCATTCGATCCGCAGACCTTTTGCGTCAAACCGGTGAATGACGTCATCCCGTGGCGTCAGGTGAATGCGATCCCCATGCCGGAACCCGACCTCGCCATCCGCACGGACGGTGATCGTTTCCGCCAACCCGGTTTCGTGAACGTGAAAAAAGGTGTCTGATCCAAGGTGTTCTGAAACACTTACAACACCTGACCACTCACCTTCGGTTTCTGAGACTGCTATATGCTCCGGCCGGATACCGATGGTTTGGGCACCGTGTTTTGCCGCTTCTGGCCCTTCGATGAAGTTCATCTTGGGCGAGCCGATGAAGCCAGCCACGAACAGATTGCGCGGCGTGCGGTACAGTTCTAGCGGGCTGCCGACCTGCTCGATCACACCTGCCTGAAGGACAACGATCTTGTCGGCCATGGTCATGGCTTCGACCTGATCGTGGGTCACGTAGATCATGGTCGTCGCCAGACGTTCGTGTAGCTCGCTGATTTCCAGCCGCATGCCCACGCGCAAAGCGGCGTCGAGGTTCGACAGAGGTTCGTCGAACAGGAACGCCGCCGGCTCGCGAACAATCGCGCGACCAATGGCGACGCGCTGACGCTGACCGCCGGACAGTTGGCCGGGGCGGCGGTCCAGATAGTCTGTCAGGTTCAAAACGCTTGCAGCGCCTTCGACGCGTTTGTCGATCTCGGCCTGATCCAGCTTGGCCATGCGCAAGGGAAAGGCGATGTTCTTGCGCACCGTCATATGCGGATAGAGCGCATAGGATTGGAACACCATCGCCAATCCGCGTTTGGCGGGCGGCACGTCTGTGGCATCCGACCCGTCAATGTCGATGGACCCCGAGGTGATATCCTCCAGCCCCGCGATCAGGCGCAGAAGGGTGGATTTGCCGCAACCCGAAGGGCCGACGAAGACGGTGAACTCGCCGTCTTCGATGGTCAGGTCCAGCGGCGGGATGACCTGTACGTCACCGAAGCTTTTGGTCGCGGACTTGAGTTGAATACGTCCCATGTGTCGTGTTCCTTATTTCACAGCGCCGAAGGTCAGGCCGCGGACAAGTTGTTTCTGGCTGAACCAGCCAAGGATCAGAATTGGTGCGATAGCCATGGTTGATGCCGCGCTGAGCTTGGCAAAGAACAGGCCCTCGGGGCTGGAGTAGCTGGCGATGAAAGCCGTAAGCGGTGCCGCATCAACGGCCGTCAGATTGAGCGTCCAGAACGCCTCATTCCACGCCAGGATAAAGTTCAGCAGCACGGTTGAGGCGATGCCGGGGATAGCCATGGGTGTCAGGACATACAGGATTTCCTCTTTCAGTGTCGCACCATCCATCCGCGCGGCTTCCAGGATTTCCCCGGGGATTTCGCGGAAATAGGTGTAGAGCATCCAGACGATGATCGGCAGGTTGATCAGCATCAGGACAACGACCAGCCCTCCGCGCGTGTCCAGCAGACCCAGACGGATGAACAGCAGGTAGATCGGGTAGAGCACGCCAACCGCAGGTAGCATCTTGGTGGACAGCATCCACAGCAGGATGTCCTTGGTGCGCTTGGACGGAACAAAAGCCATTGCCCAGGCTGCGGGCACCGCGATGATCACGCCCAATACGGTCGACCCACCTGCGATGATGACCGAATTCCACAGGAACCGCATATAATCAGATCGTTCCTGCACGATGGCATAGTTCTCAAGCGTCCAGTTGAAGTTCAGAAAAATCGGTGGGCTGGCAATTGCCTGCGCCTCGGTCTTGAAGCTGGTCAGGATGGTCCAGAGGATCGGGAAAAAGATCAGCAGTCCGACGGCCCAGGCAAGGGCAGTGTTCAGCGATTTGCGGCGGGTTGTGACGGCGCGGGCCATGGTCTTACCTCCTCACGCGTCCAGGTTCTTGCCGACGATGCGCATCAGGAAAATCGCAACGATGTTGGCAAGGATGATGGCGTAGACACCTCCGGCGGATCCGAGGCCAACATTTTGGCTTTCCAGCACGCGCTGGAAGATCAGGTAGGTGAGTGTGCGGGTGCCGAATGCACCGCCGGTGGTCACGAATATCTCGGCGAAGATCGACAACAGGAAGATCGTCTGGATCAGGATCACGATGGTAATCGCGCGGCTCAGATGCGGCAGGATGATGTGGTAAAAACGTTTCAAGACCGGTGCGCCGTCCATCTCAGCCGCTTCCAACTGCTCACTGTCGAGCGACTGGATCGCGGTCAACAGGATCAACGTTGCGAAAGGCAGCCACTGCCAAGAGACGATCATGATGATCGAGGTCATCGAAGCCTCGGACAGCCATGAGATCGGCTCGGCCCCGAAGAAACGCCACAGATGCGCCAGCAGGCCGTTCACCGGGTCCATGAACATGTTCTTCCAGACCAGTGCGGACACAGTGGGCATCACAAAGAAGGGCGCGATCACCAGAATACGGACAACACCCTGACCCCACATCGGCTGGTCCAGAAGCATCGCCAGAAGGATGCCCAGAACAACGGTGATAACCAGAACACCGCCGACGATCATCAGCGTTGCCTGAACAGCAGGCCAAAACGAACTGGACGAGACAAATCGGACATAGTTGTCGAAGCCGACCCAGCCCAGGTCACCACCGCGCAGAGGCAGGTATTTCTTGAAGGAAAAATACAGCGTCATCGTCAGAGGCACCAGCATCCAGCCAAGCAGCAGGACCACTGCTGGTGCCATCATCAGGCGAGCAACGGATCGGGAATGTTGAGTAGCCATGACGCAAGACCTCTCTGTTCAGGCGTAGCTTAGCCTGCGAGAAAAACGCGGGTTGTGGAAGGGTTGAGGCGGGGGGCAGGTTTCCGCCCGCCCGCGGGGAGAAGACGTCAGTACCCTGCGGCTTCCATTTCTTCGGCGGTGAAGGCCTGTGCTTTCTCAAGCGCCTCGTCCACCGTCTGTTGTCCGGCATAGACTGCCGAGAACTCCTGGCTCACCTGCGTGGCGATGCCTGCGAATTCCGGGATCGCGACGAACTGGATACCAACATAGGGCGTCGGTTGCGCGCAGCAGTTGTCCGGGTCGGCCGCAAGGATCGAATCCAGCGTCATCTTGGCGAATGGAACCTTCTGGTATTCCGGATTCTCATACAGTGAGGTCCGTGCACCCGGAGGCACATTGGCCCAGCCTTCATTTTCGGCCACCAACTCTATGTAGTCTTTCGAAGTTGCCCACTCGATGAACTGCTTGGCCGCATCTTCCTGCTGCGTGCCCGCAGGGATGGCCAGCGCCCAGGCCCAGAGCCAGTTGGCGCGCTTGTCGACACCTTCCGAATTTGGTGCCAGCGCAAAGCCAACCTGTTCAGCCACGGTCGAGTCATTAGGGTTGGTCACAAAGGATGCCGCAACGGTGGCGTCGATCCACATGCCGCACTTGCCTTGCTGGAACAGCGAGAGGTTTTCGTTGAACCCGTTGGTCGCATATCCCGCTGGGCCAGACTCATTCATCATATCGACGAAGAAGGTCAGCGCTTCTTTCCACTCGGGTTGATCGAACTGAGGTTTCCAGTCCTCATCGAACCAGCGCGCACCGAAGGAATTCCCGGTCACGGTGATGAAGGCACCGCCCTCACCCCAACCGGCCTTGCCGCGCAGGCAGATGCCGTTGATGTCGTTGTCGCGGTCAGTCATGGCTGCCGCAGCTTCGCGGATGAATTGCCACGTTGGCGCATCAGGCATCTCCAGCCCGGCCTGTTCCATCAGGTCGGTGCGATACATCACCATCGAGCTTTCGCCGTAGAACGGGGCTGCATACAGTGTGCCGTCGTTGCTGAGGCCGTTACGCATCGCGGGCAGGATGTCGTCCACGTCATATTCGGCGGACATGCCTTCCAACGGGACCAGCCAACCATTCGCGCCCCAGATTGGCGTTTCGTACATGCCGATTGTCATGATGTCGAACTGACCGCCCTTGGTGGTGATGTCGGTGGTCACGCGCTGACGCAGCACGTTTTCTTCCAGTGTCACCCATTCCACGTCGATGCCGGTCGCTTCGGTAAATTTGTCGGTATAGCCCTGCATCCGGATCATGTCGCCGTTGTTCACAGTGGCGATGGTAATGGATTGCGCGTGGGCCGCTGCCGTGGCGACGAAAGTCAATGCAGTCGCCGCACGAAGTGCGTGCTTCAGATACATCCCTGTCCTCCCTGAGCTTGGATGTCGTGCAGGGAGCCTAGATCGTAAATTGTCGCGCCGTCAATAAAAACTTTACGCGCGTTAAAAAAGAAATCTTATGCAGAAGCCCTCAGAACCAGCCTTGCGGGAAAGAGAGTTTCAGTACGTGTTTCAAATTTCCCACCATTTTCAATGAGTTCGAACAAAGTCTCGACGCTTCGTCCGGCCACGTTGTCATAGTCGTGCGCGGCTGTAGTCAGCGACGGGCACGTGAATTTTGCAAACGGGTGGTCATCGTTTGAAGCGACCCGCAAGGTGCAACCTTCCTTCCGCCCCACCCGAATCCCCTGTTCAAAACAGGCCGCAAGGAAGCCAATGGCAAGGCGGTCATTGCTGCACAAAACCGAGTCTGTTTTCAGTCCACGCTCTGCCAGAACTTTCAAAGCGCCCCTGTGCCCGATCTCTTCAAAAGCCCAGCCTTTGCCATCAACTTTGATGATATGGGGCTCGAATCCCAAGCGCTCCATCACCTCAACATAGGCCTTCCGTCGTTTGTTGGCGTTTGGGTTGGCAGGTGTGCGCATTTCAAAGAAAGAAGGGGGTTCGCCCGTTCGTGTCATGTACTCCACGGTCTGCGACACAAAGCTGAAATTGTCCGAACCAACAAAAGCTGCCCCTAGGCCATCAAGGTTACTGTCGAACAGGACGGTTGGCACATTGGCACAGAATTTTTCGATTGCGGACCGGTCCGAGATGCGCCCCAATGGTGCCAGCAGAACCCCTGCAGGCTTCATGGATTGCAGCCCGTCCAGAATTTCGTTTTCCAGTTTTTGTTCGCCATGTGAACTGAACAGGGACGGTCGATAGCCTGCCGCAATGCAGGATTGTTCCAGATACCGGGCAATTTCTGCGAAGAATGGATCGGCAAGATAGGGCACGACGATGCCAATGTTCTTGGTCAGTTTCCGGTTCTGGTTCACAGCATAGATATTCGGGCGATAGTCAAACCGTTCCAGCGCCTCTTCGATGCGCGCCCTTGTTGTCGGGCGCACGCTGTCGGGGTCGTGGAAATACTTGGACACCGTTGGTCGCGAGATCCCGCTGAGGGCCGCGAACTCTTCCATGTTTTTTATTTTGGTCATTCCAGTCTGCCTGCGGATTCCAGCCGCCTTGATCTTATCATATTTTTACATATTCTTTGCGCGCGCTAAAAAATCAATAGCCCGGCCATGAGCAGTGCAAGAGGATTGAATGTATCTCGGAATTGATATCGGAACATCGGCAGTCAAACTTGTCTGCACGGATGCTGATCGGATTCTTGCGACCTCCTCGGTAGGGATTGAGACGTCTTCTCCGCGGCCCGGGTGGTCAGAACAGCACCCGGACCTGTGGTGGGAGGCGACACGCGACGCATTGAGCCAACTTTCCGGACAAGTCACGCTGTCGGGCGTGAAAGCTATCGGTTTGTCTGGACAGATGCATGGGGCCGTGTTGCTGGATAATAATCTGCGTCCCATCCGCCCGGCCATCCTGTGGAATGACAGCAGATCAACTCGAGAATGCGATGAACTGCGTATGGCCCAGCCACAAATCGGGCAGATCGCGGGTGTTCTTCCGCTGCCAGGCTTCACAGCGCCCAAGATTGCGTGGCTGAAACAGCATGAACCGGAACAATACACCCAACTTGCGCATATCCTGCTGCCCAAGGATTACATCGGCTTATGCCTGCATGGAGAATTGGCAACTGATACCTCCGATGCAGCGGGAACACTCTGGCTCGATCAGGGCACGCGCAACTGGCATGTCGGAATTGCTGAGGCCACTGGCGTGTTACCCAACTGGTTGCCACCGATTTTTGACGGCGCTGACGTTGTTGGAAGTGTAACAGCACAAGCTGCCGCCATGACCGGGTTGAAGGCCGGTGTTCCCGTAGTGGCTGGAGGCGGTGACGCGGCAACAGGTGCTGTATCTCTGGGCGCAACCGAACCGGGACGTGGGTTTATCTCACTGGGAACCTCCGGCCAACTGTTCGTGGCAGATCGTGAATACAAACCCAACCCTGAACGTTATGTTCATGCATTTGCGCACACGTTGCCGGGCCGTTGGTATCAAATGGCCGCAATGCTGAACGGTGCGCGGCCAATTTCGTGGATAGGTGGACAGCTGGGGCTTTCCGCTGCCGAAGTTGTTGCCCTTGCCGAAACGGTCAGTGGAGAGCGTGTGCCGATCTTCCTGCCTTACCTGACTGGCGAGCGAAGCCCCTTGGGAGATCCCCATATCCGCGCGAGTTTCTTTGGTCTTGAGGATTCGACGACGCGTGCTGAAATCTGTCGTTCAGTGGTAGAAGCCATTGCGTTTTGCTTTGCCGATGCAGCGCAGAGTTTTGGCGACACAATTGACAGTTTGCCTGAACTGGCCGCGATCGGAGGGGGCAGCCAGTCGGATCTGCTGTTGGGCCTGATTGCGACGGTTACAGGCAAACCTATAGTGCGCTCAGAAGGATCAGATTCCGGTCCTGCCTACGGTGCCGCCCGTCTCGCGGCTTGCGGTGTTGGTGCTTTGCGTGAGGCCGAGCTTGCAGTTCGGCCACCCACAACTGACAGGTTCGAACCTGATGAGTTGGCCGGTCTGTCTGAGCGTTTACAGCGATTCCGAAGGCTGTATACAGCCGTCAGCGTGGTCGATTGATCGCCTTGCGCCACCACCGCGTAACCTATTGGATTTCGCAAAACGCCCTTTAGACACGCTGAAACGGCGCGTTCTCTTCTGCTGTCCGAAACATCACGACGGATCTTTAGATCAATCCAAAGTCAGCTCTACATAAATCACCATATCCAGTAACGCGTTTTCGTTCAGTGCTGCCGGGGCGGTACCTGGCCCAAGATCACCGGCATCCGCCACCGCTATTGCGTGGTCGCCGGTAATCCCCGCTGCCAGAGCGGCAGTGGCATCTGTCAGAACATAGCCCGGGAATTCCGGCGTTGCCGCAAACCCTGAAAGCACCGTGCCATTCAGACGGATTTCGGTGCCAGTTGCGTTCAAGCCTTCGTTTGGCTTCAACAACAAAAGTGCGCGGTCGATGGACAGGTTACGTCCGCGTAATGGATAGGGCAGGGCGCGTTCATCGAGTGTTACAGCTGTATCCACCCCGACTGGACCGTTGGTCAACTGATGGAACGCAGTGCCAAATTCCTGCCGCAGACTGTACGCGCGGGGCAGTCCGGTGTCTTCGAGGACGCCAAACAGCGCGCCTTCCAAGGCCGCATTTTCAGCCTCGACCCTATCACGCAGAACCCCATCGCTTTCCGCAGTATAGGACAAGTGCAATACCGCGTCCGTGATGGTGTCGTAGTCAAACGGTTTGAAGGTTTTTGGCAGTGTCAGTTTCCACGTGCTGTCAACCGCACCGGCGCCCTCAAACGGCATATAGCGCGGATCAGAGAAGCTGAAGTCGAACGTGCCTGAATCGTTCTGAGCTGTGCTGGTTGCAATCTGAACCGTGTGACGCAGTAGGGAATCTGTCAGCCCGGCTGCCCCGTCCAGGGTCGGTTCGATCCTGATCTTTGCCCCGGTCAGGGTCAACGTCACGGGAATGTTGACATAAGGCCCTGTGACGCAGGCCACCGACAGCCGCGCTGATCGGATGCGCCTGCGGTATTGACCCGGGTACAGCAGATCGAAGGCAAGTTCGGGCACGGTGAAATCGCATTCGCCGTCCTCGCGAAGCGCCATCAAAGCGGCGGGATTCAGTTGGCTGAGTGAGAATGGCTGTGTGATTTCAAGCGTCCTGTAATTCGTTTCGAGGTAACGCTTTTCCATCTCGATCAGGTCGACCGCCAGTTTTTCGCCTGAAAGAAGCCCGGCCTGTCCCGGTTCCCAATATGTCAGTTCCAGCAACTGGGTCTGGTCGCTTGGGCGCTCAAAGCGATACGCCTGTTCGGCCAGTCGTGCCATCGACATGGCAGCGTTGAACGCCTGTCGGTAGATGGTCTGAAGTGTAGACGCCATCCATGAATACAGTGCCTCGCCGGTGAACTTGGTTTCGTAGAAATCAAGAAGTTCTTCCTGGTCTTTGATCGCTTGCTCATGGTTCGACAGCGCTTTTTCGGCAATTTGCAGTCGGATTTCTGCGGCCTTAATGCGTTTTTCGATCTGCTTGAGCTCATAGCCTTCAAGTTTCAGACCGTGCTTCCATTCTTTCCGTTGCTTGGCGTATTTCGCCTCTAGTGACGCGGATTTCGCTGCGATCATCAACAGATCACCGGTGTCCTTGAAGACCTTTGCCCATTTCTCGCCCGACAGGCCAAGTTCGTGGCCTCCGTACTTCATGGCAAAAGGTGATCC
>NZ_JBXWSB010000108.1:0-15531 GCF_059613205.1 Ruegeria sp. BHSB064 | reverse complement strand
GTCCCGACGTGATGCACAGATCATCCACGTCAAAGGTTGCCAGCAGATCACGGGTTTCCTGATCTTCGACATGCACAATCGGCGCAGCTTCGAGGCTGGATCCGATGACCTTGTCCTGACGCTGAACTTCCAGCGCAGCGGTCACCGCACGGCGGACGCGACGCACTTTGGCTACAGCCTCTTCCAACTCGGCATTACGCCAGTCGGCGGGGGTGTCCGGGAAATCCACCAAATGGACCGAGCTGTCATCGCCCGGGAAGCGTTCCAGCCAGACCTCTTCCATTGTGAACACCAGAACCGGAGCCAGCCATGTGGTCAGTCGGTGGAACAGAATGTCCAGAACGGTGCGCGACGCACGACGGCGCAGGCTGTCGCCATCGCAGTACAGCGCATCTTTGCGAACGTCGAAGTAGAAAGACGACAGATCGACCGTGGCAAACGTAAAGACGGCACTGAACACACCCTGAAAGTCGAAGGACGCGTAGCCCTTGCGCACCTGCTCATCCAGTTCGGCCAGACGGCTGAGCACCCAGCGCTCCAGACGCGGCATATCCTCGGGCGCGACGCGATCCGCTTCGGTGAAGTCAGCCAGCGAGCCCAGCATGAACCGCATGGTATTACGCAGGCGGCGATAGCTGTCGGCGGTGCCTTTCAGGATCTCCGGTCCGATCCGCTGGTCGGCGGTATAGTCGGTTTGAGCCACCCACAGACGCAGGATGTCGGCGCCGTATTGCTTGACGACCTCTTCCGGCACGATGGTGTTGCCCAGCGATTTGGACATCTTGTTGCCCTTGGCATCCAGCGTGAAGCCGTGGGTGACAACATTCCGATAGGGCGCACGGCCCTTGGTGCCGCAAGCCTGCAACATCGACGAATGGAACCAACCACGGTGCTGGTCGGTGCCTTCCATGTAGACGTCGGCGATACCGTCCTCGGTGCCGTCTTCGCGGTCGCGCAGAACAAACGCGTGGGTCGAACCCGAGTCGAACCACACGTCCAGAACGTCAAACACCTGATCGTAGTCGTCAGGGTTGACGATGCCGTCGAGGATCTTTTCTTTGAAGCCATCTGTGTACCAGACGTCTGCACCGTCTTTCTCGAACGCAGCCTTGATGCGCGCGTTGAGGTCCGCGTTGCGCAGCAGGTAATCCGCGTCGGTGGGCAAAGCGCCCTTCTTGGTGAAGCAGGTCAGCGGCACACCCCAGGCGCGCTGACGGGACAGAACCCAGTCCGGGCGCGCTTCGATCATGGAATACAGACGGTTGCGTCCGGTCTGCGGCGTCCATTTGACCAGTTCGTCGATGGATCGCAGGGCCCGTTCGCGGATGGTATCGCCCATCTCGCCCATGCCGTCGTCCAGCTTACGGTCGACGGATGCAAACCACTGCGGCGTGTTGCGGTAGATGATCGGAGCCTTCGAGCGCCACGAATGCGGATAGCTGTGCTTGATCTTTCCACGCGCCAGCAGCCCGCCAACTTCGGCCAGCTTGTCGATGACCGCCTTGTTCGCGTCGCCCTCGCCACCCTTGCGGGACAGGATGTATTTGCCACCAAAGAACGGCAGATCGGCACGGAACGAGCCATCGTCCATCACGTTATAAGTGATGACCTGCTCGAGCATCCCCAGATCGCGATAAAGCTCGAATTCCTCCATACCGTGCGACGGCGCGCAGTGAACGAAGCCTGTGCCCTCGGTATCGGTCACAAACTCAGCCGCACGGAAGTCGCGGATGTCGTCCCATTCGCCATTGCCGCCCTCGGCGCCGGCCAGCGGGTGGCTCAGTTGAACGCCTTCCAACTCATCTGCGGTCACGCCACGAACGCGGGTCCACTGATCATCGTTCAGGCGCGCGCGGCCCAGCACATCAGCGGCCAGATTGTCGGCTAGCAGGAACTTGTCACCAACAGCGGCCCAGCATTCTTCCGGCGCGCCGGTCACTTCGTACAGGCCGTAAGAGATGTCCTTGCCGTAAACGACTGCCTTGTTCGATGGCATGGTCCACGGGGTCGTCGTCCAGATCACGACAAACGCGTCATCCAGATCACCTGCATTCACAACCTTGAATTTCACCCAGATGGTGAAGCTTTCCTTGTCGTGATACTCGACCTCGGCCTCGGCCAGAGCGGTTTTTTCGATGGGCGACCACATCACGGGTTTGGAACCCTGATAAAGCGTGCCGTTCATCAGGAACTTCATGAACTCATCCGCGATCACAGCCTCGGCGTGATAGTCCATGGTGATGTAGGGATCGGGCCAGTTGCCGGTGATGCCCAGGCGCTTGAACTCTTCGCGCTGGATGTCGATCCAGCCCTCGGCGAACTTGCGGCATTCCTGACGGAAGTCGACGATGTTCACCTCGTCCTTGTTCTTGCCCTTCTTGCGGTACTGTTCTTCGATCTTCCATTCGATCGGCAGGCCGTGGCAATCCCAGCCGGGCACGTAACGCGCGTCGAAACCCATCATCTGATGGCTGCGCACGATCATGTCCTTGATGGTCTTGTTCAGCGCGTGGCCGATATGCAGGTGGCCGTTCGCATAAGGGGGGCCATCGTGCAGGGTAAAGGGCGTGCGGCCCTCTTTTTCGCGCAGGCGGTCATAGACGCCGATGGTCTCCCACCGTTCCAGCCATGCGGGTTCGCGCTTGGGCAGGCCAGCGCGCATGGGGAATTCGGTTTTGGGCAGGTTCAGCGTGTCTTTGTAATCAGGTGTCTGGATCGTGTCGGCGCACATTGGGGGCGTCCTTTGGATGATCTGGTCGTACTAGGATCGAAGCGGTCGGTGCGAATTCTCAAACACCTTTGCCCGGCGTCTCAGAGGGTCAGAGCGCCGGGGATATAATTCGAATAATGATGGCCAAACGGTCATGCATGGCGGGCTTATAAGACGCCCGCGCCTAATGGTCCAGAGGTTCTGCCCCATGCGGCGAATGGCGCAGTTTGGCCCAGCGGTTCAGCCATGCCAGACCAGCCAGCGCAAGGCCAAGCGCCAGCAGCGAGAACACCCGGATCAACCCGCCGAGACCCGCAATATCGATCAGAAAGACCTTGGCCACAGCCAGACCGATCACCACAAGCCCCGCCTTCCGCATCAGGTCCGATCCACGGGCCAGAGATTGATAGAACAATGCGGCTCCGATCAGCAGCAGAACCAGCGTATAGGTGTAAAGCTCGGGCTGTGTGACGCCGTTGCCTTCGAACATGCCCGCAGAGCCCTGCCAGACATGGCGGATTGTCAGAGCCAGCCACATGGCCGCAAGCCCCCCTGCCACGACATAGCTTGTCATCGTGATCTGCTTGGGCATGTCTTTGATCCGCCAAGCGGACCCGGCGATGACCAGCGCGGGCAGCAGGTACGCAATTGCAAGCGTGTTGAGAACCGGCAGGCCGAGCACAGGATCGGCGTTTGGATTCAACAACGGGTTTTGCTCGGACACGGCAAGCATCAGATGGAACAGGCCGTGCGCTGCAAAGAACGCGGCCAACACATAACGCGCGTAATTCAGCTTGCCGCCCAGCCCAAATCTTTGAACCTGAGCAAAGGCCAGCAGCAACCAGATGACAGCCAGCAGACCCAGCCCCCAATGGCTGTTGTCGGCACCACCTTCACTAAACCCTTCCAGCCAGCGCAGCAGCAGCAAGGACAGCAGAATGCCGCCCGTCGCCCAGGCTGCACTCTCCAGCAGCAGCGACGCCACGGGGCGCTGCAAGGGGCGTAACATCCACCAGCCGACGAAAAAGCCAATCGTGGCCGAACCGTATACCAATGTCATCTCGGGCACCGGAGCCGTGTTTGCCCAATCCAGCCCCGGATCAAGCACCAGTCTAACGGTGACGGTGAAGACACCGGCCCAGATGAACCAGCTCATCGGGGGCAAAGTGAACCTGCGATCCAGAACCGCCGCCACCACGACACTTGCAACCAGCGCCACCGTCAGTGCCGCCGCGCTGAGGACGATGACGCAGGCAAAGACCAAACAGGACAGCGCAGACAAAGTGGCCAGCGCGGGACGCATCCGATCCTCTCCGTCGACCCGTGCAAAACGCTCCGCAAGAACCACCATCAGGACGGCCAGTGCTACTGCGTGCAAAGCCCATGAGTAGGCCCCGATTACTAAAGCCGGATGCCAGCCGACCTCCAGCCCGATCGCCATTGCCGGGGCAAACAGAGCGGCCCCTCCCGCCCAGATCGCACGAAACTGACTTGCTTGGGCAGACCGCCACGCCATTAGGATCGAAATCACAGCCCCCAACGCGACCAACACCGTGACGACCATTGGATAGTCGGCCTCAACCGTTTCCGCATAGGTGACAGCAAATTCACGAAGAACTACGCCCTGATCAAGCCCATGCGATAAGACATAGAATACAAGCCCAACCGCCGGCAGGACGGTCAAATCCTGAAGCGCAGGCGCATCTTTGGCCCATAGCAGCAGGGTCAGCACAAGTGCAGTCAACAAGGTGACACCCAGCCAGAACTCGGCCGCCGAATCCGCCCAATGCCAGGACAAGATCGCCGAACTGACTGCAATGGCTCCTGCCGCCAGTCTGGTTGGAAAGTCAGGCCAGGGGCGGGACTTTGGATGGCGGATCATTTGAGAGATCATGGGGCCCGCGTGATCCGGCCATATGCGACGCGCGGGAATAGCCATCACCAAAACCGCCAATATCAAAGTGGCAACCAGATAACCCGGTTCCGTGTTTGGCGCGCCTGCCACCAGCAGCAGGTTCGCCGAATAGGCCCCAAACACGGTCAGAACAGACACCCACGCCCAGCGCCGCACCGTGTCGATACCAAGCCCCAAAACGGCAACCAGCAGGAAATAGGCATAAAGCCACGAAGGATCCTCGGACGAGCCACCGACCATGAACGGGGCAGCGAATGCTCCGATCAATCCGACCGCTGCCAACAAGGGGCCGTGAAACCAACCCAGAACAAGACCAATCAAAGCGACGGCAACCATCCCCGCCAGCGCCGCTTCGGCACCAATCAGGTTGTATAATTGGCGCGCGGCCAGAATTGCCCCGAAAAGGGTAACAAGCCCGGCTCCGGAAAAGACGGAGGGCAAATAGGCAGTGGACGCTTCTTCATCATCGCCGAACTTCCGGCGCAGGACTTCGCCCGCAACGATCAGAAGTGACCCGAACCCAAGTGCTGCGAATACGCGGGCTGCCGGAGGCAGCAATCCGTTTTCAACACCATATTGCACAAGGAAAATCCCGGCCAACGCCAGCGACAAGGCTGAGACCACGTAAAACCAGTTTTCGCGCAACCAGGCGCCCAGCGCGGTAAACCGGTCAGAATTGAAAACGACGGCAGGGGAAGGCACCTCCGTCGTTTCAACTGTCATATCGTCTTCCTGCCGTTTCGGCGCGGCCCACGGGGCGGGTCTGCGCGCTTCTTTTGCAACGTCAGGCTTTGGATCAGGCTCCTTTACCTTGTGGTCTTCAAAGTCCGCCCTGTCACCTGTCGAGAGGGTTGAAATCCGCGCCTCCAGCTCTGCCACGCGGCGGCGCAATCGGGTTTGTCCGACCATCAGCACGACCAGCATGACCGGGATGGCCAGAACAATCAGGCCGACAAGAACAAGTAGCGATTCCAAAGCAATCTCCGATCTGCGACTTGCGGCGAGGCTATCTTGGGGCGGTGACCAATAACAGTCAGGAAAGCCGCAAACCGGCCTAAATCACAGAAAAAGCCGGACGCGCGATCATCAACCACAGGATGACCAACACCGCAAGAAAGGCAGGCACGCCGCAGGCGAACCAAAACCGAAACAAACGGTAATAGTCTTGCGGCAAAGGCGACCCCTGCTCTGCCGCGGCTCGGGCGTAATCCCGCATTCGAAGTTGCACCCAAACGACGGGCAACCAGAAAAGACCGGTCAGCACGTAAAGCATCAGCGACAACGCGATCCAACCTTCGCTTAACGACCACCCAATGCGCCAGGCCAGCAGAGTGCCTGTAATGGGTTGCAGGATGACTGCCGTTGTCGTGAACAAAAGGTCGCCCAGCGCGACGATACCCGCCGTGTGCGCGACGATTTTCGGATCATTGCTGCGATGTGCCATGAGCATGAAAAAGGCAATCCCCGCTCCGGTCCCCAGCAGGACACAGGCACCAATGACGTGCAACCAGCGCAGGATCAGATCAGGGTCCGTCATCGGCTTGCCAACATGGGCAACGCGACAAGGGATAAGACCATCGCGGGCAGGATTTTCACCAGTGGGCCCAGCGGGTCGGTCCACAATTCCGGTGAGGTGATGGTGGCGGCAGTCATATAGAACACGGCCACGCCAAACTGAGCCAAACAGGCCCGTGCAGCCCATTTTCGCCACAAGATGGCCAATCCCAACACGATGTCGACCAGAGACCAGAAAACGACAGCAATCATGGCTGCAGGCGCTGACCAACCGGCCACTGTCAGTACGCCCGAGGCTTTTGACAGGCCCGCCAATCCGAACAGACCCGACAGAATCCAGAACAAGCTGAGTGTCGCAACCACCATCGGCATCAATAGCGTCATTCGTGCAGTAAGGCGGTGTTCCCGGGCGCAGGGAAGCGATGCGTAAATCTCGGGCAAAGGTGAAAGCCCGCGCCCCGTGGCAGCCCTGTAAGGCGCGGGATCTCCGATCACGCCGTCCGCCATGACCGTCATCGCCGTGCTACGCAGAGGTGATCGCCAGCCAAACCAGGCCAAACCATCGGCTAACGCCGCAACGGCTTTGGTCATGACCGGCGGCAGATTTACTAATAAACGCGCAGCGGGAAACCCAAGCCATTGCCGGGTGCTGTACACCACGTCAGACAAACTGTGCGGGCTGTCCTCGACAAGATCATACGTGCCTTGCGGCAATTTCCCCGCAATAGCATCGACGACCGTGGCGCAAAGGTCAGGCATCCCCACGCATTGCACGGGCGTGTTGGGATAGGCCAAGGGTTGAACCCAAGGCACAGCGGCCAACATGCGCAGCAGAGCTGTTCCACCATAATCCGTCTGTCCGATGACAAGCCCGGGCTTCAGCACCCAATGCGGAACGCCCGACGCACGCAGAGCCTGATCTCCGGCCGCTTTGGAACGCAGGAAATGCGTGCTTGCCGCAGGTTCCGCACCGATGGCGGAAATCTGGACAACACTGACCTTCAGATCCGCGCAAGCATTGGCCAGGGCTGCGATCGCCGTGTGATGCACGGTTTCCAGATCGTCTTCGGCATTGTCCTGCAAAGCACCGGCGCAATTCACGACGACATCGACGTTTTCCAACAGATCCAGCCAGTCTTGCTTGTAACGAAGATCGCGCATGTCAGCCTGCCTGAGCGGAACACCCGGTAAAATCCGTGCCCCTTGCGCAAGGTCGCGTACCGCGCCTTGAACCGAGGCACCTTCGGCTTGTAACGCACGCGTGACTGCCGCGCCAAT
Source organism: Ruegeria sp. BHSB064 (assembly GCF_059613205.1). Lineage (NCBI taxonomy): Bacteria > Pseudomonadati > Pseudomonadota > Alphaproteobacteria > Rhodobacterales > Roseobacteraceae > Ruegeria > Ruegeria sp. BHSB064. Next base: position 8,113 of record NZ_JBXWSB010000108.1, on the reverse strand, counting down.
GAAGCCGTAAGCGCCTAGAACCAATACATGTTGGTCAGACAATTTGAGACGTGGCATCGGTTTTCGCACCCGTTTTTTGCCACTCTACCCAAGCGCGGAATATTGGCCAGCCGCCACAGCCGCGCTGCGACAATTAAGGATGGAACAGAGACCCGACCAGATACGCGATTAGCGCAGCCAGCCCTCCGATCAACAGCGTCTCTATCCCAGATCGCCACCAGGGGGACAGAGACCAACGACTTTTAAGCGCACCGATCGCAAAAAAGACTCCCATGGTCATCCAGGCCGACATCGCAAATGCGTTCGGAACCGAAGCCAGAAAGGGCAGCAGGGGGATCATCCCGGCCACGAGAAAGGCAAAAAATGTGGCCAGCGCCGCCTTCATCGGGTGCGGATCAACACTGCCCAACCCATATTCGCCTTCGATCATCAGGTTTATCCAGTTTTCATGGCTCGAAGTAATCTCGGCCGTGGCTTCTGTCAAAACGTCGCCCGACAACCCCTTTTGCGCAAGGATCTCGCGCACTTCTTCCCGTTCGCCATCCGGGTAAAGCGCGATGTGGCGTTCCTCGACCGCGCGGATGCGCCGAATGTTGTCCAGTTCGGCCTTGGTGCCCGAGTAATTGCCAGCAGCCATGGAAAACCCATCAGCCAGCACATTTGCCAAACCCAACGCAACGATCACAAACGGCGAAAGCCCTGCCCCCGCGACACCTGCCACGATGGCAAAGGTGGTGACAGACCCATCGATGCCGCCATAGACAACATCGCGCAACACACCACGACCAGGCGGTGCATTGATCCGTTCGGCGATTTCCTGCGGGCTGTGACCGTGATCCGTCATGGCTGGCTCCTCCGACACTCCTAGTGTGACGAAGGGTGGGCTATGACGCTTTGCTTTGGATCAACCCTTGGAAAACAGACCCTGTAAGGCGCGTTTGATGATACCGCGCGTTGACGGCTTGTGCCTTTCCGAGAATGGCAGCGGGCGGCAAACCTCCATCGCGGCTACGCCTACGCGCGCGCTGAGTGCCCCGTTTACCAGCCCCTCTCCGAACCGGCGGGACAGTTTGCTGAGGACGGATCCGCCCAGAACAGGCTCCAACAGATCGTCTCCAACGGCCACCGCGCCTGTGGCCACAAGATGCACAAACACGGCACGGGTCAGGCGCCAACTTCCAAGGGTACCCGCACGTCCTCCGTAGATTTCCGCGACCCGGCGGATCATCCGAAGCGACGCGGCCAATGCTGTCACAACATCTGCCAAAGCCAATGGGACTAAGGCGGTGACAGTGGCAACTTGCCGGGCTGCGGCCTCAACCTCGCGGCTGGCGGCTTCGTCCAGCGGTGCCAAAAGCTCATCTTCGGCAAGGCTCAGTAAAGCCGAGGCATCGAATTGATCACCCATACGCTCTGCCAGTCGGTCGCGGCCCCAGCGAGTTTCTTCCCGGCCTTTGTAGAACGTGATCAGACGGTTGGTAACAGCGCGGGCTTGGGCCAGGTCGGCATCCGCCAAGGCGGTATCCGCCGCGCGGCGCATTCCGTCGACCCGCGACAATCGCCCCAAAGCCGCCAGTTCGCGGATCGCAATAATCAATGCAACCAGCACCAATGCCGCCAGCAAACCAGCTATGGTCCAACCCAGAATTGGTGTCCTTGCCACCAGCGCGGTCGCAAAATCCCAAGCGGCGACGGAAACGGCTGCGCCGACAACGGCCAAGGCCAAACCCCAGAACCAGCGGGCCAGCACCGATGGCTTCCGGGCCGCAAGCCTTGCAGCGCTCTGCATCGCCTGCCCCTGAGGCTGCGCAACGTCTGGCACCGGAGGGGCCTGCGCAACATCAGCAGTAGGCTCATCCGCTTCAAGATCGATTAGAACCGGGCCCTTAGACATGGGTCATACCTTTGCTGTGCCAGACAAATCTAATGTCCGGCAGGTTTTCGTCATTATCCGCGCCATTGCTGCGCGCTGCTTCGGCAAAGCCGTTGCGTTCGTAAAATTTGCAAGCGCCTGTGTTGGCTTGAAACGCATACAAGCTAAGCCGGGTTTGGCGGGATTTCGCGTGATCCAGAAGTTGCTGCCCGATCCCCCGCCTTCGCGCCCGCGCGTCCAGATAAAGCGAGTGGATTTCGGTACCGTTGAGCGCCAGAAAGCCAACCACGCCCACATCACTTTCCGCAACAGTTACCCAATCCTGATCGATCATTTTACCGCAGAAGGCGATGGTTTCAGCGCAACTGTGCAGATTTGGCATCCAGTCGTTTTCCAAGGTGAAACCGTGCAGGATTGTCCCGATTGTACCGGCATCTGTGGTACGTGCAGGGCGTAAGGTAACAGTCACAGCCTGTCTCCGATCAGGAACTGAATTGCGCGGTCCAGACGGATATGCGGCGGCCCGTCGCCGGGTTTCAGGGTCAGATGGGCCGGGGCAAATGCCATGAACCCATAATCTTCATCCAACCAATTGTCCGCGCCGTTTCGCGCCGGACCCAAAAGATGAGCCGGGTCTTCAGGCAACTCGCCGGGATAGAACGCGGCCTGTTTCCCACTGTCCAACAAGGTGCCCCTCACGCATGGCAACTCCACCCCGTTGTGCCGGCGCATTTCTTCGGTCGTAGCACGCAGCGCAGCCAATGACAGAGCTGCCGTTTGCGCCCCTGCGAAATTCGCGCGGTCTCGTGCCTCGCGCGTCAACGCTTCGATGATCGCGGTCAGGCGAGGGTGTTGTGTGTGGTGCAAATGGTCGGCTTTTGTCGCCGCAAACAGGATGCGTTCGACCCGCTTGCCCAACAGCAACTGACTAAGCCACGCATTCCGACCCGGGCGAAAGGCCGACAATATATCGGCCATCGCGCGGCGCATATCCTCAACCGCCTGCGGGCCTTTGTGGATCGCGCCCAGAGCGTCGACCAAAACCACCTGCCGGTCAATGCGCGAAAAGTGGTCGCGAAAGAAGGGTTTCACCACCTGAGACTTGTAAGCCTCAAATCGCCGTTCCATCTCACGCTGAAGAGTTTTCCGGCGTGATGGTCCGGAAACAGCCAAAGGCGCAAAGGTCAGCACCGGTGAGCCCGCCAGATCACCCGGCAACAGGAAACGCCCCGGGGTGCAGTCATAAAAACCGGCGTCACGCGCCTGATTGAGATAAGCCGTGAACGACGCCGCCAGAGCCTGTGCGGTTGGCTCGTCATGCGTACCGGACGGGTCTGTGGCCTTTACCTGCGCCAGATACTCGGCTGCCTCGGCACGGGTCTCGATGCGCGTCAGTGTCTCTTGCGACCAATCTTCGTAAGACTTGTCCAACAGGGCCAGATCCAGCAGCCATTCACCGGGATAGTCCACGATGTCCAGATGCACTGTTCGCGGCCCCTGCAACCCGGCAAGCAAGCCTGCGGGGCGCGCTTTGAACGACAAACGCAGTTCGGACACAGCGCGGGTGCTGTCGGGCCAATGTGGCGTGGGGCCGGTCAGAGCGGACAGGTGGGTTTCATAGTCGAACCTAGGCACCGTATCGTCCGGCTGCGGCTGCAGATAGGCGGCGTTGATCCGCCCTTCTTGCTGCGCGGCCAGCCCGGTCATACGCCCCCGATCCAACAGGTTTGCCACCAGCGAGGTGATGAAAACCGTCTTGCCCGATCGCGCCAACCCGGTGACACCCAGACGGATGACCGGCTCGAAAAATGTCTCGGACACGCTGTCGCCGATGGTTTCGACACCGCGTACAAGACTGTCTGCCAGTGATGAGATGACCAAACTGTCGCCCCGCAATTATCGTTTTACCCAAGATAGGTAGAGGGTGCGGCACATACCAGCGCTTTCGCCCCCTTGCCCGTTCCGGCCTCGCGCGTTACCAGCGGCGCATGCCCAGATATGCGTTAAAAGTCGAATACCAAGGGGAACCGTTTGCCGGATGGCAGCGGCAAAAGGATCAGCCGTCCGTTCAGGGGGCGATTGAAGAGGCCTTGTCCCGCATCCAACCGGGCGCGCATACAATCGCCGCCGCTGGGCGCACCGATGCCGGGGTCCACGCGCTTGGTCAGGTTGCCCATTGCAATATGACCAAGGATTGGGACCCGTTCCGCCTGTCCGAAGCATTGAACTATCACCTCAAACCGCAGCCCGTGGCGATTGTGAAGGCCGCTCGGGTCGATGAGGATTGGCACGCGCGCTTTTCAGCGGTTGAACGGCAATACCTGTTCCGCATCCTGATGCGCCGTGCCCCGGCAACGCATGACCGGGGGCAGGTTTGGCAGATCAACCATAAGTTGGATGTCGATGCGATGCAGGACGGGGCAAACATGCTGCTGGGACGGCATGATTTCACCACGTTCCGGTCGTCGATCTGTCAGGCGGCGAGCCCTGTAAAAACTCTGGATGAGTTGCGGGTCGAGCAGGTTCCGGGCTTTTCCGGCCCCGAGGTCCATTTCCACGTGCGCGCCCGATCTTTCCTGCACAATCAGGTGCGCAGTTTCGTGGGTACTTTGGAACGTGTCGGGGCCGGTGCCTGGACGCCCGAGGATGTGCGCGACGCGTTGAACGCTGCCGACCGCGCAGCGTGCGGACCGGTCTGCCCGCCACAGGGGCTGTATCTGGCGCGCGTTGGCTACCCGGAACCGGTGTTCGACTAAATCGCGCGTAACAACAGACCGCCGGCAATCACTGCTATGACAAGCCCCGCGACCAGTTCGATGGTTGGGGCCAGAACCGAGGCAAAACGTGTGGCCGATGCTGAGGCCAGCAACCCTCCGCGCAGGCCGAATGAGGTCCAGCCGACCAGCGTTGTGACTGTAGCCGTGCCCAGCGCCATAGCAAAAGCCCCGGCGACACCGACCATGGCAATGCCCATCTGCCAGGTCAGGATCAGCACGAACAAAGCACCTGTGCAGGGCCGCGCGGCAATGCCTGCGATCAGGATCAGGGCTTCGCGCAGAGTGCCCACATTTGCGACCTCTTCCGCTGTTGGCCCATGCCGATGACCACAATCCGAGCAGACACCGTCATCATGGTGATGTGCATGGTCGTGATCATGGTGATGGTCGTGGCTATGATGGTGGTCGTGCGCATGGGCATGATCATGCGTCGGTTGGCTTTTTTGACGCCGCGCAAAACTGCGGACGGCGCGGAACACCAACCACAACCCGATCAAAGCTATCGCGCCATAGCTTATGGGGGCCATGACCTGCTCGGTCGCGCCCACAAGGCTTTGGCGGGACATCTGAAACACCAGCACCCCTGCATAGACCAGAACGATGGCCGTCACGGCCTGCCCCAGGCTGGACAGCACACTGATCGCCGAAAGCCGCCAGAATGCTACCCGTCGGCCCAGCCCGTACCCCCCGATCAGAACCTTGCCGTGACCGGGGCCGATGGCATGAAAGAAGCCATAGGCGAAACACACGGTCAGCAAAGTGGCAACGGCCTGGGGCTGTTCGGCGCGCGCAGCGCGCAGCGAGCGGGCGATCTGGTTCTGAAACTCGCGTTGCTCGCCCGCCGCCCAGGCTGCAAGGGAGTCAAACCCGCCACTGCCCCAGAACCAGAGCAGCAGTCCACACGCAAGGGCGACCGGAACAATCAGGTAGCGGGACATGAAATGCGAATCTCGGTTGCAAAGTTTTCGCCGACCAGGGGAATATCATTTTCTTCAAGGTCGTAATCTGCATCCAGCGTCAGCAGAAATGCCTGCATTTGGGCCAACTGCCCGTCAATGTCCGGATCGAAACGTTCCATCTGGCAGGTGACAGGGCCTGTCACAATGACAGGGCGCGTCACTTCGTAAGCTGTGTAATACGTCTCATCAAAGGCTTTTGCCGACAAGGCGCTGGCGGGAACCGAGCCACCTTCGACTTCACGAAGATGCGTCGTGACGATGCGGCCATCTTCGGTTGTGGCATTCGGGGAAAGCGGGCCGGACAAGGTAACCGGAACGCCTCCGGCGGTCACAACCAGATCGCCATTGTATCCTTCGATCCATTGCGCATCGAACCCGGTCAGAACCTTTTCTTCGCCTTCGGTCAACGCCCCGTCGCCGTCCTGATCCAGCCGCATATCTTCCAGTTGAAGAAGGGAAAACAGCTCATCATAGGCCCAGGTCACACGGACATGGGTCAGTTGACCGCTTTCGTCCACGATGAATTCGAGCCCAGTGTCGATAAAGACATGCGGGTGAGCCACGGCCGGGATCGGCAGGCAACAGGTTATGGCGGCAAGCATCCAACGCATGATTGCAAGATAGGTCTGCCGATCTGCGGCGGCAACGGCTTTTACCGTCAGGATGCAAAAACCGGCCGAGAGTCAGCTGGGCGGGAACAAAACCAGTGTCTGCAATGCGGTTCCAACCGGACCTTGCGTATCATAGAGCACTGATTGTGACATCCCGATACCTGAGGACTGCCAATGCGAAACAGAGTCTGAGGCCAACCAATCGGAAACCGGCTCTCGGTGGATGTTCACGGTCAGGTCGGTGTTCATGAAGCCCATTTCCGAGGTTGGCGCGTTCCACGAGATGCCATTGCCGCAATCTGCCAGCGGGCACAGGGCCTGAATGGGCGATTGCAACTCACCCTGCAAAAGCTGAGGTGTCCGCATCCAAACCGTTTTAGGGCCAGCGCCCTGCCTGCCGCCTTTCGGATACCGAATATCGCTGTAATGGGCAAAACCGGGCAGCTCGTGACGAATATCACCAATTGGAAACGGGCCGTCGACGGTATCATCGATCCGGGGGGCGATGCTTTCGACATTTGCAACCGGTCCAAGATCGCGACGCACCAGATGCATGGTCGAGGCCGTGGCACACAGCGTGTCGTTCAGATCGTGAACCGTAACGCGCGTGGTCGCCAGTGTCTTTGTGTGGCGCGTGGTTTCTGCCGCGACCCGCAAACCGGCCAGTGGCAAAGGGCGTAACAGGTCGACAGTCAGACGGGTCAGCATCTTTTCCGAACCAACTTCGGTTTCCGCCGCGCGTACGATCAGACCACTCACAGGCCCTGCATGGCAGTGATCAGCAGACCACGGCCCACGTGCGGGATCGTTGCCGACAAATGCCCCGTCTTCTCGTTGTCTAAAATAGGCTTTGTCGGCGAAATCGAGCGCTGCTGCCATAGGCCCCCTCAGATCTTTTCCTGCGTGTATTTCTTGAGTTCGGCCCGTGCGACCTGACGGCGATGCACCGCATCTGGCCCATCGGCCAATCGCAGGGTCCGCACATGGGTCCAGGCCGTCGCAAGCGGTGTGTCCTGACTGATACCCTGTGCACCGAACATCTGCACTGCTTCGTCAATCACTTTCAGCGCAACTTGTGGTGCAACGACCTTGATCTGGCTGATCCAAGGTGCAGCTGCCCGCGCGTCGCCCTGATCCATGTACCACGCGGCCTTCAGGCACAGCAGCCGGGCCATTTCGATCTCCATCCGGCATTCGGCAATGATGTCGTAATTGGCCCCAAGCTGTGCCAGTTTCTTGCCAAACGCCTCGCGTTGCAGCGATCGTTTGCACATCTGCTCCAGCGCGCTTTCGGCCTGCCCGATGGCGCGCATACAGTGGTGGATGCGGCCAGGCCCAAGGCGACCTTGCGCAATCTCGAACCCGCGCCCTTCGCCCAGCAGGATATTTTCGGCCGGAACGCGTACATTGGTGAACCGGATGTGCATGTGGCCGTGCGGCGCATCATCGTGGCCGTAAACCTGCATGGGTCGCAGAACCTCAATCCCTTCTGCATCCGCAGGCACCACGATCATCGACTGTCGCTTGTGTTTGGGCTGTTCGTCTCCGCCGGTTTTGACCATCACGATATAGACTTTGCATCGCGGATCACCCGCGCCCGAAGACCACCATTTTTCACCATTGAGGACATAGTCATCCCCGTCCCGAACACAGGACATCGACACATTGGTTGCGTCAGACGAGGCCACGTCCGGCTCGGTCATTAGATAAGCGGATCGAATTTCCCCTTCGAGCAAGGGCTTCAACCATTGCTCTTTCATCTTCGCGGACCCGTAGCGTTCGAAAACTTCCATGTTGCCTGTGTCAGGGGCCGAACAGTTGAACACTTCGGCCCCAAGCGGGGTCTTTCCCATTTCTTCGGCGAAATATGCGTATTCCACGGTGGTCAGGCCA
>NZ_JBXWSB010000107.1:0-15723 GCF_059613205.1 Ruegeria sp. BHSB064 | reverse complement strand
CTGCTCGATCTGCGACCTCGCCATCTCGGACAATTGTTCAACAAGACGTGCGGCCAGCCCTTGCTCGACCATCTGGGGCAAAACCTTTTGGACCAGACTTTCAAACATCGGCTCCAATGACATGGTCATCCGCGTCATTGCCTCGTGATAGGTGAATGACATGTCCTCCAGCGACTGCGCGAGCTCAGACGAAACCTTCCCACGGCTTTGTTCCTGTGCCTGACAGGCGTCTTCCCAACCGGCTCCGTAGCCTTCTTCGAAAGATGCAAGCCGTTGCTCTTCCAGCGTTTCCTCATCAATCAGCAGAACGCTGCCAGTGCTGGTCTGAGCGGTGAAATCCTCAAGCAGATGGGCAATCGACATCACACCCTCTCCTCGCCTTCTTCAAGCCAACTGCGCAGAATCTCGACAGTTTCTTCCTGCTTGTCCCCGATCATTGTTCGCAATCGTTCGACTGGATCTTCAGCCACGCCCGCGCTCAGTGCTGGAACGCTTGCCTGTGGCGGCAAAGGTGCGAAATTCGCAGCCTCGTCCGATGCGATTTCACCGGTCAATACCGAAGAATCCCCTCCGGTTTCGTCTGCGGCAGGCAGCAGCGCCGGTGCCATTGGTGGCTTTGTCAAAATCGGCCGGATGACGAACAGTGCAAGCACCAACGAAACCACAGCCAAAACTGCCATCTGGATCAAAGACATGGCGTCCAGATGAATGTTTTGCCACATTGAATAGGAGGCCAGTGTGCCTTGCGGCTCTACAGCAGGCAGGTCCAGAGACTTCAGGGTAATCACATCGCCCCGAGCAGCATCGAAACCCACGGCAGAAGCCACAAGTTCCTGAAGCGCATCCAGCTCTGCCTGGGGCAGTGGCGCGAATGTTTCAACACCAGAGCCATCCACTGTCCGGACCCCGTTGACCAACACAGCGACCGTTAGTCTTTTGATCGCACCGGGTGCGGTATGCACTTCAAGCTCAGTCTCAGAGACCTCGTAGTTCACACGCTCACGCGTTTGGGTTGCGGTGGAGTTTGATTCATCCCCGCCAGCCCCATCTCCGTCGGGCAGGTTCGATGCCACTGTGACATCGGAGGACTGATTGCGGGCGCTGTCCGAGCGTTCCTCGACATCGGTGCTGATCGCCACACGGCCCTTAGGATCAAACCGTCGCTCGCGGATGGATTCGGTTTTGGTTTCAGTGTCTACACTGACCTCGACCACCGCATTTCCGGTTCCAACGCGCGCTTCGACCAGACGCAGAACGCGTTCACGCAGTTGGCGCGATTTATCTTCCGCTGTTTCAGCGGCCACAGCGGTGTCTTGCCCACCGATCACGGCCCCGTTCGAGTCAATCACGGTCACGTTCTCGGGTGCAAGTCCGCTCACGGCTGAGGCAACAAGGAACCGGATGGCCTTGGCCTGATCACCGGTGATGTCGGCGCCGGACGGCACCAAATAAACGGAAGCCGTAGGTGACACATTGCGCTGGAACGGGTTCGCCGAGCCGTTGGCGATGTGCACACGTGCCTGGCTGACATGCCGACTGCCGACTATTGTACGCGCCAACTCCCCTTCTTTTGCGCGCCAGTAAGCTGCATCGAACATCTGCGAGGTGGTGCCAAACCCGCTCAGCGAATCCAGCAGTTCATACCCCCGGTTGCCATTTGCTGGCAGGCCTTCGCTGGCCAGAGTCATCCGCAACTCATCCCGCTGCGCGCCGGGGACATAGATTGAACCACCGCGAATCTCATAGGTGACACCGCGCTGATCCAACGCACGCACGATGTCCCCCGCCGCGCCGCTTTCCAGACCGGCATACAGCAGCGTCATCGACGGCGCGGTTACAAGGCGGGACATTCCGAGAATTCCCAAGAACACCAGTACGGCTGCACCGGCAACGATGAATTGTTTACGCCTGTCCAAACTTGCCCAGACAGTTCCGATCTGCTGCACGCTCACCTCCGACTCGCCGACATTCTGCCCGGCGCACCTTTTGTTTGGACGATTGCCCTTAACAATCGGTTAGTCCCTGACCGGTTATGAAACGACAGAACGGATAAATGAGGACGTCATGACCGACGCAACGGCTGAGCAGGCAGAAACCCCTGACAAAAAGGGAAAAAAAGCAATGCTTATCGGAGTGATTCTGGCAATTGCCGGGGCTGCTGGCGGGTATTTCCTGACCTCTTCAGGGCTGATTCCGTTGGGCGGTAATGCCGCAAAAGAATCAAGTCAGGACGTGGAAAAGGACAAGCCAGCCAAAGCTCTGGCAGATGTCGGATTCATCGATCTTCCACCCGTAATCGTTTTAGTGAGTTCAGGCGGATCTCGGCATCTGAAATTTCATGCACAACTCGAGGTTAACGCCCCGTACATGGTTGATGTGGAAAAAATGCAGCCGCGAATCATGGATGTGCTTAACGGATATCTACGGGCTGTAGAGCTTCAGGATCTTGAAGATTCGCTGGCGCTGATGCGCATCCGGGGCCACTTGCTGCGGCGCATTGAAATAGTCGTGGGCGAAGGTCGCGTTCGTGACGTGCTGATCATGGAATTTGTCCTGAATTAGGAGGCGGAATTGGAGCTGATTGCGGATTTTTTGCTGGTCGCCGGCGCACTGGGCGCAGGTCTGTATTGCTTGGTTCTGTCGCGCCGCCTCAAGCGGTTTACGGATCTGGAGAAAGGAGTTGGTGGTGCCGTGGCAGTGCTGTCAACTCAAGCGGAAGAACTGAAAAAATCACTGGAAGACGCACGCAGCGCGTCAGATCAGTCCGGTGAACAGCTTGGAGCGCTGACACAAAGGGCTGAAAGCGTCGCGCAGCGACTGGAGCTCATGATGGCGTCAATGCACGACATTACCGGTGCAGAAGTCGCTAAACCTGATGCATCGGAAGAGCCGGTTCTTGCTGAAATTCAGCCAAAAGAGCCAAGCAATGTCGAGAATGAAACAACCCATGAACCTGCCGAACCCGATGAATCCGAGGTGAAGCAAGAGCTGAACAAAGTACCTGACGGGCTGATGTTCTTCCGCCATGACCGTAAACAGGGTGGAGCCCGGGTATGAGCCGTTCGCGCCTCCCCCGGCAAGATACCCGTCAAAGGGCCAGTGTTCTTGCGGTCATTGCCTTATTGATGCTGGGCTCTGCTGCTATTCGCGTCGGATTAGAGGCGGGACCAGCCCTTGCGAAGCCAACCGAACCTGAAGCAGCAAACCACAAAGTCATAGCACCAGAGGCGCGGGACATTCAGGCGCTTTTGACAGAGCTTTTGCAGCGGGAAGAACGTCTCAATCTACGAGAAGACGCACTTCGGGACCAGGAAAAAGCGCTTGAGATCGCAGGTCAGGCCATTGATGCACGTCTGGTTGCGCTTGAAGAGGCAGAGGAGTCCCTGCGTGCCACCTTGGCCGTTGCTGATAACGCAGCAGAGAATGACCTGACACGTCTGACAGATGTTTATCAAACCATGAAACCCAAAGACGCAGCAGCGTTGTTTGAAACCATGGATCCAACTTTTGCCGCTGGGTTTCTGTCACGTATGCCTCCTGAGTCAGCGGCCGGGATACTGACAGGCCTCAGCCCCGAGGCGGCCTACACGATCAGCGTTGTTATGGCGGGGCGCAATGCCTCGGCCCCACTCGAGTAGTCATCCGTGTTTCCACGTTTTGCGCACCACCTAACCGGAGATCTCAAATGATTGGAATTGTTGGAATTGTCGTCATCTTCGTGATGGTTTTCGGCGGCTATCTTGCTGCTGGCGGCAAGATGACCATCATTCTTAAATCGCTTCCGTTTGAAATGATGATGATAGGCGGCGCCGCCGTTGGCGCTTTTTTGATCAGCAATGACTTGGGGGGTGTGAAACATACGATCAAAGATATGGGGAAGGTCTTCAAAGGCCCGAAATGGAAACCCGAAGATTATCGCGACCTTCTTTGCCTTTTGTTTTCGCTGATCCGTATTGCCCGTGCCAATCCTGTCGAGGTCGAACGGCATATCGAAGACCCCGATAGCTCCAGCTTGTTTTCTGCATATCCGAAGATTCAATCCGACAAAGAGGCGGTGGATTTGATCTGCGATACCATGCGCTCTGCCGCGATGAACTACGATGATCCGCACCAGGTCGAAGAAGTGCTGGAAAAGAGGATGGACGCGAACTTTCATCACGCGATGCATTCAAGCCACGCGTTGCAAACAGTGGCGGATGGCCTGCCCGCGCTTGGGATCGTTGCGGCCGTTTTGGGAGTGATCAAGACAATGGGCTCGATCGATCAACCACCGGAAGTTTTGGGTAAACTGATCGGCGGTGCGCTTGTTGGAACATTTCTTGGGGTGTTCCTGGCCTACGGTCTGGTCGGTCCTTTTGCAGGAAAGCTGAAGTCTGTGGTCGAGGAAGACAACCACTTCTACCAATTGATCAAGGAAGTCCTGGTTGCGAACCTGCACAACCACAACGCCGCCATGTGTATCGAGGTCGGACGTCAGAACACACCCACCCACAACCGCCCCGGCTTTTCCGAGCTTGAAGAAGCCTTGAAAGAACTCAAACAGGCGGCAGCATGAAGCATCTCGGGATTCTGTTTGCAGCATTGATCGCAACGGTCACTGCCGCAGGGGCACAGAACGTCACGGTTCGATCAGGTGAGCATGACGGATTCACGCGTTTGGTTTTCAACGTGCCGCCGGACACAGGCTGGACGCTGGCCCAACGCAAAAACGGTGCGCACTTAACACTTGCTTTGGAAAACGCGACCTTTCAGACAAGTTCGGTATTCAGAAGATTGACGACGAACCGACTTGCATCAATCCTGCAGTCTCAACCCGGTGGTGCTTTGGAGTTGGAGTTTGGGTGCGAGTGCGTGGCGTCGGCTTTCCTGTACGGAAATTCGATGATCGTTTTGGATATCGCGCCAGGTGAAACCCTGCCGCCGCTCCTCGCTGAACTTCCACCTCCAAAAAAACGGACGACCAACAAGGAAACGTTCGGCACAAATGTGGACAAACAGGTGGCAACGTTGGATCTGCCGCTTCTTGAACACGGGCTAAAGGATCAATTGTCTACGCGCCTTCTGCAAGGCGCGGATCGAAAGCTGCTGGGTCTAAGCCTGACATCAGTTGGTCCGCGCAACTCTGGGCCATCTGCGGCAACGCTCCTGCCAACAGGTTTGGGTGCGAATATAAGGTTGTCCTCGGTTTTGGATGATCTGGAAAACATTCTGAATGCCGAGCTGCCGCAAATAGAAGATAAACCGGCGTGCATCACAACAGCAGATCTGGCATTCGCAGACTGGTCAGGGGAGGAGCCCTTTGCAACCCAAGTATCTGAACTGCGAGCAAGTCTATACACAGAGTTTGACCGTCTTGATGCAGACAAGACACTGAAATTGTCGAAGCTATTCGTGTTCCACGGATTTGGGGCCGAAGCTTTGGCCGCGCTGCAACTGCTTGAGACGCAGCCTGATGAAGCGGATCGCATCGAAGTGATCGCCCGGCTCGTAGATGGTAATTCATCCCAAAGCCCTAATCCTTTCAATGGGCTGCAACGCTGCAACAGTGACGCATCGCTTTGGGCCGTACTAACAGAAGAAGCTTTGGCCTCAGATGCGAATGTTGAAGCGATAGAGCAGGCTTTTACCAAGCTACCTGCCCACCTGCGTCGCCAGTTCGGAACGCAGCTGTCCGAGATTCTGGTTGACGCCCAGAAGATGGAGGCCGCCCGCAGAGTGATAAGGTCGGTCGATCGCGTCGAACAGACCACCTCAACCAGCACAAAACATGCCAAAGCTGTTGTTGCTGCTGCAGAAGGCAATGGGGCCAAAGAAGAAGAACTGCTGAACGAAATTGTATCGTCACCCAAAGCCTCGCCGGATGCGCCGGTGGCTTTGGCGCGCCTGATCGAAAAGCGTTGGGCCGACCGCATTGCAGTTTCATCGCAGGAACTGCAGCTGGCAGCGTCTTTTGCGGTCGAATATCGACGCTCAGATTTGGGTCCAATGATGGCCCGCACCCATGCGATCGCTCTGAGCCTGAACCAGGATTTCGACCCTGCCTTCGACATAATCCTGAACCTGCCAAGCGGCCAAGACCGGGATCGCGCATTCAACAATCATTTCCATCTGTTGGCGGAGCGTTCTGACGACGTGACCTTTTTACGTCAAACCTTTCAAGTGCTGCAGGCCGGCAACGCTGCTGATCTCACAACAGATGCAGCAATCGCCCTCAGTGATCGACTTATCGCACTTGGTTTTGCGGAGCAGGCATTTGTCCTGTCCAACCGACCTGAAGATCAAACGCATCGCATTGAGAGAGCCCGCTTGCGTGCCAAAGCAGCCCTTTATGCAGGGCGTCCGCACCATGCTTTGCTTGAGCTGGCCGAGGACAATTCGGACAAATCTCTTACATTACGGGCGCAAGCGATGGACAAAACGCAGGACTTTGAGACCGCGGCCGAAATCCTGAAAAACCTGGGAGAAAGAGAAGCCGCAAACCGCCTCTTCTGGTTGGCAGGCCTGCCGAGTGAGACGCTTGAACCTCAGGACGGGAAATACGCGATCCTCAATCAAACCACACAAGCCCTGTTGAATGCGCCCGTTCGGCATCTGGAAAAACCTTTGCAGGACGCTGAGGGGCTGCTTGAAAACAGTGAGTTAGCACGGAAACAAATCACCGAGATGCTGAACGCGGTCAGCCCGGACTGACACCAGGAAGGCACGCTTCACAACAAATCTTGCAATATAACGTAGGAGGATCACACAGATGGATTGGCACCATGGTCGCAGTCAAACTCATTTTTGCCAGTGACGCGCTGTCTGAGTTTGAGCAAAAAAATCGGTCCGCGAAGCAGGCTTAAATTATGCCCCGCAAAGATGCTCTGCTCCCGGTCTATCGAGCCGGGAACAGAGGGAAAACGGGCATATCTGCAAGCGCCCGATCCTTAATACGGAGCTTCGACCTCGTTCATCGAGACATAGACGGTTTTCATCTCACTGAAATGGTTAATCGCAAGCTTCGAGTTTTCGCGACCCACGCCTGACATTTTCGATCCACCAAACGGGGCTTCGACAGGGGCCAGGTTGTAGGTGTTGATATAACAGGTGCCCGCCTCGAACCCGGCCACCACGCGGTGGGCTCGAGTCAAATCGCTTGTGAAGACACCGGCCGCCAGACCAAATTCGGTATCGTTGGCGCGGGCCATGACTTCAGCTTCGGTGTCAAAATCCAGCACAGACATCACCGGGCCAAAGATTTCTTCGCGCGCGATGGTCATGTCGTCGGTCACGTCGGCAAAAACTGTGGGTTGCATGTAGAACCCATCGCCATCTATCCGCTCACCACCATAGACCAGACGCGCGCCCTCGGCCTTGCCTTTTTCGATATAGCCCAGAGCAATATTCATCTGATTTTCGCTGACCATCGGGCCAAAGCTGACATTCTCATCCATGGGGTCGCCGATTTTGGCGTTGGCCAGACGTTCGGACAGGCGTTTGAGGAAAGTTCCTTTGATACCTTTTTGCACAAACACGCGGGTACCGTTGGAACAGACCTGACCCGATGAATAGAAGTTGCCCAAAATAGCGCCTGAAACGGCGTTTTCGATATCGGCGTCGTCAAACACGATCATCGGGGATTTACCGCCCAATTCCATGGTGACGTGTTTCATGCCTTCTGCTGCCGCGGCATAGACCTTGCGGCCGGTGGGAACAGAGCCAGTCAGCGAGACCTTGGCCACGCGCGGATCAGTGACCAGCGCAGCGCCCACATCCCCATACCCCTGGATCACGTTGTAAACGCCTTTTGGCGCACCGGCCTCGATTAAGATTTCTGCTACTTTTAACGCCGAAAGAGGCGTGGTTTCCGAAGGTTTGAACACCATCGTGTTACCGCAGGCCAGCGCCGGGGCCCCTTTCCAGCAAGCGATTTGAGTTGGGTAATTCCAGGCACCGATCCCGACGCAAACGCCCAGAGCCTCGCGGATCGTGTAGACAAAATCTCCCCCGCCCAACGGAATATGTTCGCCGGTCAAACTGCCTGCCAGGCCACCAAAGTACTCCAGAGCATCCGCGCCCGAGGTGGCATCCGCCACGGTGGTTTCCTGGATGGGTTTTCCGGTGTCATGTGTTTCCAGAACAGAAAGGTCGTAATTGCGTTCGCGCATGATGTCGGCTGCACGGCGCAACACCCGCCCCCGCTCGGTTCCCGACATAGCGGCCCAAGCCGTCTGGGCCCTTTTTGCGCTATTTAGAGCCTTTTCAACGATTGCGGGTGTGGCTGAATGCACTCGTGCGATCACCTCGCCGGTGGCCGGATAGATCACGTCGATGGCGGCACCATCTGTATCTTCGACATAAGCGCCATCAATGAAATGGCTGGCTTTGGGCTGAAACTTCATACCAATTCCTCTTCTATTCACCCGTCTGAACGGGACAATTGGTTCGTTGAAATCGGCCCTAAAGATTATTGATTGACCAGTCAATAAAATCATTCAAGCGGCAGGATCATGCCAACTGAAGCCCCCAAACCTTGAAAATTTTGGTTAATGTTCTATTTATGTTCCACATAGTCAGAGGATAAACCGATGGCCCAGCACTCGCGCCAATCTGCCCTGAACGGGCCCAGCAACGACTACCATTTGCTTCCGGTGACGGACCGGCAGATGCGCTATGCCCGCGCGATTGCCGAAAAGTCGGCCTTGGAGATACCGGCCGAGGCGCAACGTGACCGAAAGCTGCTGTCGGATTGGATTTCAACACACAAGCCGCGCGGCACGTCGCAATTCGACAATTACCCAACAGGCAAGCAGGTCGCCTTTGCCGAGCGGATTTCACGCAGCAAACGCCGCCCGATCCCGTCCGAGTGTTTTCGTGACAAGAATATTATGTCGCGCTGGATTGATCACAACAAATAGACCCTATTTCGGGTCTTCTTGGCTGTGATTACGCGCGTAAAGCGCGACTGCCGCCGCAACAAACATGCCCAGCAGAATATATCCCGTCACAGCCTCGGACACGGCAAGTCCCCGGCACAGGCCGGTTGGGGACATGTCGCCATATCCAACCGTTGTGAAGGTCACGTAGGAAAAATACAAAATATCACCCGGACCTTTTGCACCCACAACACAATGATCGTTGTATCCGAAGGCACCATAGACGGCAGCGAACAGGAACGGGACAACCTGTATGAACGACACCCCCATCAGAAACAAAAGCCTGCGCGGCGATTTCACTTGGGTCATGTAATACCAGGACTGCGACACCAGCCAGATCAACAGACCAACTGAAGCAATTGTGCCAATCGTGTCGCCTGCGGTCGCTTCGCTCAGGCGTGAAAGGCCATACCAAGCGAGAAAACTCGCCAGAACCAAACCCAACGCAGCCAGAAGGGTCGATTTCCATTCTTCCAATGTTGTGGGTTTGCGGTGCATGACGCCCCCTTGCGCAGAACTTCAGGTGATCATCCGACCTAACGCAAGGGCCTGCAACCCGAATTCAGTCCTGCCGCAAATGCGTCTCACCCCGTTCACGTGCCAGCAGGATCTGCTTTTGCCGCTCGCGAAAGCGCATTTTGTCAGCCTCCGATGTCTCATCGATACATTGGTGACAGGACACGCCATGTTCGAATTCCGGGCGGTTCATATCCTCGGGCAAGATCGGACGACGGCACCCATGGCAAAGCATGTGCGGACCTTCCACAAGGCCATGACCAACGGAAACGCGATTGTCGAATACGAAACACTCACCCTGCCAGGTGCTGTCTTCAGCGGGCGTTTCCTCCAGATACCGCAAGATGCCGCCTTTGAGGTGATAGACGTCCTCGACCCCCTGTCCCAGCAGGTAATTGGTGGATTTTTCGCAGCGGATACCCCCAGTGCAGAACATGGCAACGCGCTTGTTGTGAAAACGGTCCTTGTTGTCTTCCCACCACGCCGGAAAATCGCGGAAACTGGCTGTTTCAGGGTCTATTGCACCTTCAAACGTGCCTATCGCCACTTCGTAGTCGTTGCGCGTGTCGATCACCACAACATCGTCCGAGCGGATAAGGTCGTTCCAGTCCTGCGGCTCGACATAGTTGCCAACGCGGGCACGCGGATCGACATCCGGCTGCCCCATGGTCACGATTTCTTTCTTCAGCCGCACCTTCATCTTGCCAAATGGCGGATGATCCGAGGTCGCCTCTTTCCACTCAAGATCCGCGCAACCGGGCAAAGCGCGGATATGTGCCAGCACGGCATCTATTCCAGCACGCGGACCTGCGATGGTACCGTTGACCCCTTCGTGCGCCAGCAGCAATGTGCCGGTGACCGATTGGGCGCGGCACAGCTCCAGCAGCGGGTCGCGCAACGCGACGGGATCCGGGAAACGTGTGAAATGATACAGGGCAGCGATGGTATACATAGGCGCGATTTACCTTCGTAGACCCGAAGTCGCAAGGGAGTGCATTGACGCCTGACGCCCCGCCCCCTACCGATAAGACAATCAAAGGAGGCCGCAATGACCCATGCCCTGCTCGTCATCGATGTTCAGAACGATTTCTGCCCCGGCGGCGCGTTGGCGGTGGCCGGAGGGGATGAAATCGTCGCCCCCATCAACGCAATGATGGACGAATTTGACGCTGTGATCCTGACACAAGACTGGCACCCTGCAGGACATTCTTCCTTCGCCAGTTCACATGAAGGGAAAAACCCATTTGATCTGATCGAAATGCCCTACGGCCCTCAGGTTCTCTGGCCCGACCATTGTGTTCAAGGATCGCAGGGGGCCGCATTTCATTCCGATCTCCGCGTAAACGGCGATTTGATCCTCCGCAAAGGGTTTCGCGGTGCCATCGACAGCTATTCTGCATTTTTTGAGAATGATCACAAAACGCCCACAGGGCTGAAAGGCTATCTGGAAACCCGCGGCATCGACCGTTTGACGCTTGTTGGTTTGGCCACTGATTTCTGCGTTCACTACTCGGCCGTGGATGCCGCGCGATTGGGGTTTGATGTCACCGTTCGCACGGATGCCTGCCGCGCCATCGATATGGACGGATCGCTGAGCGCAGCGGAACAGGCCATGCGCGACGCCGGAGTTACCCTGATCTAAGGGGTCGCACCGGCTGCGGCCAACAGCTTGAGAAGCACAAACAAAACGACCGCCAACCCTAATGCCAAACCGATGCGGCCCGGCACAGTCCTCCGATCCGCACTAGGCTGCGTCGGCGGCGGTGGCGAGCGTACTTGACGCGTGCGCACGATCCCGGACATCGGCTGCGCGGAACGCACATAACTCAGAAAATCCATCAGGTCGAATTCGCCGCAATATTCCCCCCGAACACCGCGCGTCTTTATATTGGCAAATAGTGACCTCAGAACCCGCACGCGGTCGGCTTGATCCTCGGCGGGAAAAACACCCGGCACGATGCCGCTGTTGCGCGACTCAAGACTGAACCCGGCGTCCAGGAACATCTTGCGAATCTTCGGCGACGTTCCCCGCAAAGCATCCGCAGTTCTAATGTCGCGGAAAACCGCATGCACCTGACGGCCCCCATCCCTCTGAACCTCCGGCTTTTCGGTGTCAAAATCGTCTAGTGCTGCTTTAACAATATCAAAATCGTACTCGAGACCCATTCACAAACTCAGTTCCGTATTTCCATCCCCTCTTCTCACTAACCGATGAAAACAATGCACAATATGCCGGTAATGTGACGTCATACTGGCATTGTCACCAAATCAGCGACTCTTGCCATTCCCGTTGTCGATTGATCTAACTACGGAAATTGCAGGAGTTCCCCATGGTCGACATTGCGACCCGTGTATACAATCACAAATGGCAGATTGACCCGATTGTCCGGTCTTTGATCGATACGGACTTCTACAAACTGCTGATGTGTCAGTCAGTGTTTCGAAACAAGCCCCAAACTACGGTGGCGTTTTCCCTGATAAACCGCTCGAATCACGTTCCTTTGGCGAAATTGATCGACGAAGGAGAACTGCGGGAACAACTGGATCACATCTGTTCCCTTCGTCTGAGCCGGGGCGAAAGTACCTGGCTTCGGGGCAATATGTTCTATGGAAAGCGGCAGATGTTCCGCTCGGATTTCATGGAATGGTTCGAGAATATGCGCCTGCCGCCCTACCATCTGGAACGCAAGGGCGATCAATATGAACTGACCTTCGAAGGCAAATGGCATGAGGTCATGCTGTGGGAAATCCCTGCGCTGGCGGTGTTGATGGAGCTGCGATCGCGCGCCGTTCTCAATGACATGCGAAGGTTCGAGCTGCAGGTGCTTTATGCCCGCGCGATGACCCGCGTGTGGGAAAAGATCGAAAAGCTGAGCTCGGTTGACGGTTTGAGCATTGCGGACTTCGGCACGCGGCGGCGGCATTCCTTTCTGTGGCAGGATTGGTGCGTGCAAGCGATGATGGAAGGATTGGGCGCGTCGTTTACCGGGACGTCAAATTGCCTGATCGCCATGCGGCGCGAAGTTGAGGCCATCGGCACCAACGCGCATGAATTACCCATGGTCTATTCCGCGCTGGCCGACACCGACGCAGAACTGGCGCAGGCCCCTTACGACGTCCTGAGCGACTGGCATGATGAGCATGACGGCAACCTGCGCATCATTTTGCCCGACACTTATGGAACCAAAGGTTTCCTGGACAACGCCCCCGACTGGTTGGCTGGCTGGACCGGTATACGCATCGACAGCGGCGATCCGGCGGCAGGGGCCGAAGTGGCCATCGAGTGGTGGAAGTCGCGCGGCGAAGATCCGACCCAAAAGCGGATCATTTTCTCAGATGGTTTGGACGTCGAGAAAATTCAGGAATTGCACACCCAATTCGCAGGTCGCGCCAATATTTCCTTTGGCTGGGGCACTTTGCTGACCAACGATTTTCGCGGACTTGTGCCCAATGACGCACTGGCCCCGTTCTCATTGGTCTGCAAAGCGGTATCCGCCAACGGGCGCCCCACGGTGAAACTGTCGGACAACCCGGAAAAGGCGATGGGACCACAAGACCAGATCAAGCGTTACAAACGAGTGTTTGGGGTCGGTGCGCAAGAAGCGATCGAGGTCGTCGTTTAACCGTGATAGGCGGCAACTGTCTTAAGTTGTGAGAACCCGTACAACGCCTCGAACCCTTTTTCGCGACCGTGACCGGATTTGCCCACACCGCCAAAGGGCAATTCAACGCCGCCCCCAGCGCCGTAGTTGTTTATGAAGACCTGCCCAGAATGAAGCCCCTTCGCCAATCGCATCTGCCGGGCCCCGTCGCGCGTCCAGATGCTGGCAACCAGACCGTATTCCGTGCTGTTTGCAATTGTTAGAGCCTGTTCTTCGGTGTCAAACGGGATCAAAACCTGAACCGGGCCAAATATCTCGTCCCGTGCCAGCACATGATCAGGCGGTACATCAGCAAACAAGGTGGGCCGGACGTAAGCGCCGGTTTCAGGCGCGTCACTGACAATCTGCCCCTGTGCCGCGATGGTAAGATCCGTGCCTTTGCCCAGAAAACCACTGACGATCTGTTTCTGCCGGTCCGAGATCAAGGGCCCCACGCGCAGATCCTGCATTGCAGGTCCGACGGTCAGCTGTTCATAGGCTTCAGACATACGGGACTTGACTTGATCGTATACGCCACGCTGAACCAGAATGCGGGACGAGGCTGAACAGGTCTGCCCTGCGTTCTGTATGCCAGCATTCACCAAAAACGGCAGCGCCGCGTCCAGATCGGCATCGTCAAAGACTAGTTGAGGGGATTTCCCACCCAGCTCCAGCGTTACAGGCACCACATTGCGGCCAGCTGCCTGTTGCACCAGGGCCCCGGTGGCGACAGAGCCCGTGAACGAGATATGGTTGACATCTGGATGCGCCGACAGCGCTGCGCCCGCCTCAGATCCAAAACCGGGCACGACGTTCAAAGCACCGGCAGGCAAACCCGCCTGCTGCGCCAGATGAGCAAAGGCCAATGCCGTTAAACACGCTTCCTCTGCAGGTTTCAGAACGCAAGCATTGCCCATGGCCAGCGCTGCACCGACCGAACGGCCGATGATCTGCATCGGATAGTTCCACGGCACGATATGGCCCGTCACCCCATGCGGTTCTCGCAACGTATAAACAGTGTATCCATCGAGATAGGGGATGGTCTCTCCCATCACCTTGTCCGCTGCACCGCCATAGAATTCGCAATACCGGGCCAGCGCGACAGCATCGGCACGGGCTTGCGTCAGCGGCTTGCCCACATCCATCGCCTCAAGCTGCGCAAGATCCTCGACCCGTTCCAGCACCAGCTGACCCAACCTCGTCAGAATACGCCCCCGCTCCAACGCCGTTTTACGCCCCCAATCGCCTTTCGTTGCGGCTTGAGCCGCTTGAACTGCGGCGTCGACATCTGGTTCGGAGCCACGTGCGATCCGGCAGATTTCGGTCCCGTCCGAGGGGTTGATGAGCGGCAGAGATTCACCCGAGGACGCGGGCACCCAGCGTTCATCAATCAGGCAAAGAGCGGGGTCGAACCATATCTTTTGCGTCAATTTCGCCTCCGTTTCAGGCTCTATCTATAGGTTTCAGGCCAACAGCTGTCCAAGTTCTGGCAATCGGGGTGCGGCTGCGATCAGGGTTTGTGTGTAGGGGTGCTGTGGCGCCTCAAAGACCTGATCGGTCTTGCCCTGTTCCACGATCTGGCCGGATTGCATCACCAAAACGCGGTCGGTGACGGTGCGCACAACGCTCAGGTCATGACTGATGAACAGATAGGTCAGATCGTAGGCGTCGCAAAGCTCGGCCAACAGATCCAGGATTTGAGCCCGGACTGACACGTCAAGCGCCGAGACGGCCTCGTCAAACAGAATCAATTCGGGCTGGATGATCAGCGCTCGCGCGATAGCAATCCGCTGGCGCTGACCGCCCGAGAATTCGTGAATGTACTTGCCCGCATCATCCGGGCTGAGACCGACCGCTGTCAGCATCTCAGCGATCCGATCCTGACGGTCTGATCCGGTCGGCGGGGTATCCAGCAGATGGAACGGTTCGGTGATCAGACGCGCAACACGGTGGCGCGGGTTGAAACTGCCAAAGGGGTCCTGGAAAACCACCTGCATCTTCCGGCGCACCGCAAGGTTGGGTTTGTGACCTGTGAACACAGGCTGCCCGTCCAGTCGAATCTGGCCGGATTGCACCTCTTCCAGCCCTAAAATAGCCCGAGTTAGGGTCGATTTCCCGCAGCCGGACTCACCCACCAGCCCCAAACGCTCTCCTCGGTTGAGGGTAAAGCTTACACCATCCACAGCCCGGTGATGACGCGGCCTGTCAAATAATCCCTTACGGGGCAGGCAGTACTCACGCACGACCTGGCTCACTTCCAGCAACGGCTGCGGCTGCGGTGGTTCCGGCAGCGTGACCTGATGGCCGGATGCCTCAAACAGCATACGGGTGTAAGGGTGCTGCATGTTGTGCAACAGATGATTGGTCCCACCGCTTTCAACCACTTCCCCGTGACGCATAACGGTGATTTGGTCAGCCATATCCGCGACCACAGCCAGATCATGGGTGATCATCAGCAGACCCATGTCATATTCGCGCACCAATCCCCTGAGCAATTCGAGGATCTGCGCCTGCGTGGTGACATCCAGCGCCGTTGTTGGCTCGTCCGCGATCAGCAGCTTGGGGCGCAGGGCAATGGCCATGGCGATCACCACACGCTGGCGCTGCCCACCAGACAGCTCATGCGGATAACGGGACAAAGGGAATCGATC